>JAKFVK010000225.1 GCA_021732205.1 Hyphomicrobiales bacterium
TCGATCCGGCGGAAATGCAATCACCTGGCATGCGCGCGATCGCTGCCGGCATGACGATGGTGTGCGCCACGGATGGCAATCACGGGCGCGCGGTCGCCGCCGGCGCGCGTCTTGTTGGTTGCCGCTCCATCATCTTCATCCATGAAGGCGTGAGCGAACCTCGCGCCGCCGCCATCGCTGCCTTCGGTGGCGAGATCGTCCGCGTCGCCGGCAGCTACGATGATTCTGTTGTCGAGGCGGCGCGCCAGGCCAGCCGCCATGGCTGGACGGTCGTCTCCGATACCTCGTGGGAGGGGTATGAGGACATTCCCCTCACCGTCATGCAGGGCTACACGGTGACGGCGGGCGAAGCGTTCGAGAAATTGCTGCAGCCACCGACTCATATTTTCATTCAGGCGGGTGTGGGCGGTGTCGCTGCTGCGGTCGCGGCCCACGCCCTGGCGGTTTACGGGCAGGCGATGCCGAAGATCGTCATTGTCGAGCCGGAGCGCGCCGCCTGTCTGCTGGCAAGCGCTGAGGCGGGCCGTGTCACCACGGTGGCGCACGGATTGCCAACCGTGATGGCAATGCTCGAATGCGCCGAACCATCGCCGCTTGCTTTCGAGATCGTGCAATCCCTTGCAGAGGGTTTTGTTGCCGTTAGTGAAGACAGTGCGATCGTCGCGATGAATGAGCTTGCCCGGCCAGCAGAAAGCGATTGCGCGATCATTGCCGGGGAAAGCGGAGCAGCGGGTCTTGCCGGCCTGATGACCTGCCTTGATGATGAGACCGCGCGCACGTTGCTCGAACTGGGGCACACCGCGCGCGTGCTTCTTTTCAATACCGAAGGCGCGACCGATGCGGCGCTTTACGAGAAGCTCACCGGCATTGATCCCGCACGGATTCCCCGCACCGGCCCGTCATCGACCATGACGGTGAGCCCGGTGTAAACCGGCCTTGCGAATGCGAGTTTGATGCAGGAGGAGCCGCTGGGGGGGTGGTGCCCTTTCCAAGCTTCACCATCGGACTGGCGAGCTATCTCGCGGTGCTCGAAGGGTTGTGGCTCTTTACCGGCAAATCGGTTTTCAGGAATCTCTACCTGTTCTGGATCAAGATCTTTGCCATCGCCTTTGGCATGGGCGTCGTCTCGGGCGTGGTCATGAGCTGCCAGTTCGGCACCAATCGGTCTGTCTTTTCGGATGTCGCCGGCAGTGTGCCGGGGCCGTTGCTGGCCTATGAGGTGCTGACGGCTTTCTTTCTCGAAGCCTCCTTCCTCGGCATCATGCTGTTTGGCTGGCAGCGCGTCGGGCCGACGCTGCATTTTGTCGCCACCGTCTGCGTTGCCTTTGGCACGGCGACATCGGCCTTCTGGATTTTGTCGGCCAATTCATGGATGCAGACGCCGGCGGGGTTTGCCTGGGAAAATGGCCGTCCGGATGTCGCAACATCAGGAGGATCTCAGTGATGCGTCTGGCAGATTGAGCTTGCCAGCGGCGCGCCTGCCGATGGCGGCCCATTGACTAATCTCAACAAGCGTGGGGTCCACGTCTGATCACGACGACATTGCGCCGCTCAGGGCTCCCCGGAGCCAGTCATGAAGACTGCTCGGATTATTCAGGCACCAAGCAGCAAGCGCTGCATGAAACCGCCGGCTTCGGGTATGCGAAGCCGGCGGCTCACAGATTGGATCAGAAGCCAAAAAGCTCGCGCGGTGTCTTGTCCACGATCTTCGACCAGTTGTCATTGGCCTTGGCCGCATTGCCTGCCGGATCCTTCAGGAAGCCGTCCAGGGCTGCCTTGTAGGAGAAGACAGCGAGCTTGCCATCTGCAACCCGGAAGATGGTCGGATCGCCATCCAGCTTCTTGCCGCCTGCTGCGCCCTGCTGGCAGAAACCGCCATAGAGAGGGGCATACTTGACCGGGTCAGCCTTGAATGCCTTGAGGTTTTCTTCTGATGAAAAGCGATAGATCGCCCCTTCATGTTCAGCAGAAAACTTTTCCTGACCCAGTACCGGCTTGCCAACGGTGTGGTAGGCGACCGGATCATGGCTCTGAAGCGCTACTCTGGAAGAGGTCACGTTGACCGCAGCCTTTGACGTAATGTCATATGCCTGCGCCGAAATCAGACTACCGGCCATAAAGGGAGCAATCGAAACCACCGCAGCAATGCTCGCGCCGCGAAGCAGGCGCGACAGGGATTGCGAAAGAACTGACATGGATTTTCTCCGACGGATTGGGTTCCCCGGCTTTAACAGGGGCATGACCGACGTTTTACCGATCTGCATTCCGTCATTCGCCCTGGCCAATACAAAGGTTACAGCTCGAAATTCATTTTTTTTAAACCTGCCTCACCTACCAGCGAAGCAGCCGCGGCCCCGCCAACGCACCCATACCCGCAGACAGAATGATGCCAAGGCTGTACCAGAGGGCCACAAAGCCGATTGCGTCTTCCTCGCAGGTCAGGGCATAGCCGGCAGCCGCGAGCGAACCTGCGAGAAGCCCGGCTGCAAACCCGGCCCAGCGCAGGTCGGTTGGCGCAAAGCGCCGTGTCAGCCGCAAGAGACTGATCAGTGTCGGGAGGGAGAGCAGAGGAATGGCCCAGGGGCAGGTCAGTGCAAACTTCCCAAGGATGTAGGGCAGTTTTTCGCCGGCAGGGACATTGAGAACCGAAACCGTGCCGATATCTGCCATGGACAGGACGACCATGACAATGATGCGGAAGGCCGGGGCGGCGCGTTTGCCGGGAAAAGCCAGCATATTCAGGCACCAGGCGCTGCTTGCCGCCAGCGCCATGGCATAGGCAAGCTTTGTCCAGAGCGCCGCGCCTGTCCACATGGCCTGCGGCACGAATTCACGCAGGCCAAGAGAAACGGCGGTGCAAAAAATCATGCCCGCGCCTGCGATCAGCGCCAGATCGCGGCCAATGAAGACTCTCCGGGCCGGGCCAGCGCCTGAGGCGAGACCCGCAATCAATGCGTCGGTATTCATTGCGGTGTCCTGACCATCACCATGAGCTGTTTCAGCCCGCGATGCACCTGCACCTTCAGGGCGGAAACGGAGACGCCGCTCCGTCTGGATGCTTCCGACATGGACAGGCCTTCAAGTCTGGTGAGCACAATCGCCCTTCGCTGTGGCGCGGGCAGGGTATCAAGAAGAACGCGAATGTCCTGCCCGGCAGCGACATCCACGCCCGTTTCATAAACAAGCAGGTCATCATCCGTCACATCAAGCGGTTGGTGCAGGGCCTCGCGCCGCCCATGCCGCCGCCAGAAATCGACGAGCTTGTAGCCGGCAATCGCAAACACCCAGTTCGACACCGGCAAGGCCGGATCATGGGTGCCGCGCTTGGCGTGCAAGGCGAGCAGCGTTTCCTGCACAAGATCCTCCGTTTCGTCGGACAGCGACGACAACCGACGTCTGAAATAGCTTCTCAGACGCCCGGCAATGAGATGCAAGGCCTGGGCATAGGCTGCCTCGTCTCCCGACTGGGCCCGCACCCACAAAGGGCGCAACGCGGCTGCGAAGCGATCAACCTTGTCCATTGCTGCATTCGCCCTGTGAGAGCGTCCGGTTACAGGCCGCCGGAAAGAACGCTGCGTTCGCCGGAGCCGTCGGGCGGAAAAACACGCTCACCCTGTCACGCTCCGCACCCTGTCACGCTCCGCACCCTGTCATGCTCCGCACCCGCATCCAGACCTGCCCGCCACCTTTGCGATTGGAAACCGGCTTGGAATCCGGTCCTATACCGCCACAGTGAGCCCGATCGGGCGAGGCTTTGCCAATCACGAACACCTAGCTCGCAGGCACATTGCCGTTATCGGCGGGCAAGACATGTTTCGCGGGAAGACGGGTGATTGAGGCACCCGCGCGTCATGCGCGGATCAAGCCCCGGATCAAGTTTGAGGGCGGGCAAAACGTGTGGCGGATTGGCACCGCCGCGATCCCCGGACGGGTGCAGCGCCAGCGGAACCCGATCCGGGGTCCAGCACAGGGAGAGCTGCGAAACGGAACCAAAGAAAATGCCGCTTCCCGATTGATCCGCTGGACTCCGGGGTCCATTCAGCTGATGCTGCTTGGCCCCGAAGATCGGGCCTGTGGCAGGTCAGCAGCTACCGAAAAGGAGCTTGAATCACGATTGCCGTTGTGAGGGAATCCCGCGACGCTGTTTATGAGTTGACGGCCCAGGATCCAGGATATGCGAATTCTTCACGGCCCGCTCAATATTGGTAACCAACCATGGACGTTATCCAGGGCTGAGCGGCGCCAGGGTGCATCCAGCGATGTTGTTCTGGCGTTCGGCTCGCGGTTTCAGTTTTCCGCCGATGACATCCTTTCCGGCGATAATCCCGCAAGCTTTAGATCTCGCCTGCGTCGATATGGTTTCGGGTTTATCGCGGCACTGCGTTACGATGTTATGCATTACTATTTCGGCAAGACATTTCTGACATCCAGCGGATACAGATCAAGAAACTGGCTATTAAACAGACTTTTTCGGGCAGATTTATTTCTGGCACAGAAATTGGGAAAAAAAATGTTTATGACGTTACAGGGGTGTGACGCTCGAATAGCTAAAAAATCAAATATTATGAACAATTGGACGATGTGTGCTTCTGGACGTTGCTCACTGTTCGGGACGTGTATAGAATTCCTTGACCAGGAGCGGCTGGACATGCTGCGAGACATCCTGCCGTTATGCGACAAGGTGTTTTATCTCAATCCTGAGATAGGGCACTTCGTGTCAGGCGCGCATTTTTTGCCTTATTCGAATACCAATGTGTTCGCGACAGAACTGAGTCTGCCCACGCAAACCGGGCGGCCGCGGATCGTTCATGCGCCGACAGATTCAGGAATCAAAGGAACCGCACTGATCCTCGATGCATTGGACCAGCTGAAGGGCCAATTCGATTTTGATCTGGTTTTGATTAAGGACAAGACGCACGCCGAGGCAATGGATTTATATCGATCAGCCGACCTGGCAATCGATCAGGTTCTTGCGGGCTGGTATGGCGGCGTGGCCGTTGAATGGATGGCAATGGGCAAGCCAGTCGCGGCCTATATCAGGGACAGCGATCTTGGATTTATTGACCAGAACATGAGAAGAGACATCCCGATATTGCAACTCAGGCCTTCTCATTTGGTCGAAGATCTTGCGGCAATTCTCAGCAAGAGATCGCAGTGGCGGCAGATTGGCGAGCAGTCACGTCAATTCGTTGAAAAATGGCATAACCCGGATAAAATCGCTCGGGCGATGCTCAAATGTTATCGGGATCCGCGCCTTCCTTTTGTCCTCGAATGAGACGACAGGCGTCGCATCGCCGCGAGGCATCGCTTCATTGACCTCCAGCAAGGGTCGCAGCAATGCCTTCATCGAAACTGCGGAACCGTGTCAGGTCGTAACGCTGCGCAAGCTTTGCAAGCTCAGGTACGACCACGGGTGAACCACCAGGCTTTCGCTCGAACACAGGAGACTTGTCCAGCAGCTTTCCGATCGTTCGCACCGCCTCCTCGATCGTCAGCGCCTGGGGTGTGGCGACATTGAACACGCCGCTCCATTTTTCTGCGAGAGCAGCAAGTATCACCGAACTGACATCATCGACGTAAGTCGGGGCAAAGCGCATCCCTCCGCCGCTCTGTGGAAGTGTCACAGCTTCACCGACGCGCACGCGGCGAATAAGGTCCGGGATTAGCCTTGCGCTCTGCCCGGGTCCATAAGGAGAAAACAGACGCAGCACAGAGACAGGACACATCGCGCCAAACGGATGCGCCAGAATTTCCGCAGCCAATTTCGTTGCGCCGAGATTGGACCGGGGGAGAAGCGCCGCATCTTCGCTAAGGGCGCCGGCGAAGGGTTCATATACTGTCCCGCTGGATACAAGGCAAAACCGCGATACCTGCGCCTGTGCCGCCGCCATCAACAATTCATGCGCGCCTTTGACGTTGACGCGGAACATCTCGTCCGCATCATCTGGAAAGGCGCGATAGGCCCGAGATTGCGCCAGATGTGCGACGGCATCGATGCCGGCAGGAAAAGTCAGAGAATGGCCGGCGCCAAGTGCATGCACCAGGGTGCCGCAACCCGCTGGCGTCTGTGTCGTCTGGCGCACAAGCGCGGTGACGAGATGACCGTTCTCCAGCAAAAGGCGTACGAGCGCCTGCCCTACAAAGCCGGACGCGCCGGTGACGAGGATGTGCAGCTTGCCCGTCATGCTATCAGACCGGCTTCGTCACCAGCACGGAAATGCCGTTGGGGTTGGCATCATTGACCTGCCATTCTTTCGCGCCGAGGTCGCGCAGCCAGCCCTCCACCTCGTCCTGCGTATGCTGCCAGGCATTGTGGGGATGATACCAGTCGAAATTGACCATGTTGTTGGTCTCGTAATCAAAAGCCTCGTTCCAGAAGCACTTGACGAAATTGTAGTAGATCAGGCGCTGGACATCATGGGTCCCTGCCGGGATGCCCAGGACCGGGATTGGCTTTTCCAGTGTGATCTTTGCATTGAGGCGTGACAATTCGCGGCCAAGCTCTGTCAGGCCTTCACAGGCGGCATAGCAATCATCCGGCGACATCGGCATGAAATTGTTGCGAATATGCTCGTCGGCGAAGACGCGGGCGGCGCCCATCTTCTTGTAGACGTAGAAGAAGAACTGGCCGCCTGGCATCAGCTTTTTGTAAAGCGCCTCGACAGCCGCGCGAGTGTCCGGCGTGTGGTGCAGGACGCCATCGGCGATGATGAAATCGAAGCTGCCGTCAGCGAAGGGGGCGTCCATCAGGTCGGCCTGTACCACGGTGCAGTTGGGCAGATGCCGTGTGTTGCCAAAGGTGGTGAAGGCAGCGGCTGAAATGTCAAGGGCGAAGACCTCGCCGGCGCATTGCTCGGCCATGAAGCGTGAGTTGAAGCCGGAGCCAGGCCCGCATTCCAGGATGCGCTTCCGCTTGGCGTGAAAGGCTTTCAACTCATCGACATTGGCGAGGCCGAATTTCTTGCAGTACCAGTCGTAGAGGAACTCCTGATGTTGCGGATCCAGGCCATAGTTCTTGAAGCGGGTCCACTTGTCGGAGAATGTTTCGTTGGTCTTGGCCTGCTCGGCGGCGTCCTCGCGCGCTGTTGTGGTCTGGTAGGAAAGGTTGTGCCGCTTGGCAAAATCGCTCAAATCCTGCTGCAATACGCCAGTGAGGAAGGATGGAACGCCCTCGATGATCGGCACCCATCGCCCGTCGCCGGTGCGCAGTACACCATCAATGATCTGGTCGCCCTCGCTCTTGAAGGATTCAACTGTCAGAGCTTGCCCTTTGAGGTGGGCGGGCTGGAACTGGGAGACGCTGGATACGCGCAAGGGAATTTCCTCGATCAGGGCGAAATATGCTGAGTCAGATTGGGCACTTCCTAGACAGGGTGTGACGTATCGTCCAGCATTTTCCGGTAAGCTGCAGCCTGAAGAGCTGTGACGCGCCGTGCCGAATGGTGGCGTTCGATCCATATGGCGGCCTTGGCGCCCATGAGGGCCGTGTCGTCAGGATCAGCGGCGATTTTGGCTAGGGCGGCCGCGATGGTCCGTGTTTCGTTTGCAGCGAAGAGAGGCGGGGCTTCACCGAAGAAGCGGAGTGCCGCCGTTTCATCCAGCGCGGTGATGACACGTCGCCCCAGCGCCAGCGCCTCGAAGGTGACGCCGCCAAAGGCTGCGAGACGGAACTGGTCAATGACGGCATGGTGCGTGAGGTAAGCGTGCCACAGCTCGGTTTTCTGCATCGGCCCCACCCATGTGACTTGGTTGGTCAGACCCAGTTCGTCGATCAGTGCCTTGCTGGCCTCCAGGTCTCTGCCCCAATTGACGGCTGTGATGGATAGGGGCGTGCCACCTTTCACCAGCAGGCTGCAGGCGCGAAAGAAGAGGTCATTGCCCTTCGCCAGATTGGGGTCGCCATCCTGCCAGTCCTGCCGCGCAGGCATGAACAGGCGCAGTGGTCCGCATGCGGGCACGAGGGCACAGTTGTCTGCCCGGAATTGGCGTAGTTTTGCATCGTCAAACGCATGAGGCAGAGGCGTGACGCGACTGGTGTCAAGATCCAGGCGGTCGGCCGAGGCCAGACAATCGATATTGGTCACGAAGACCCGATCGGCCAGGCCGTATACCATTGCCACGATGCGGCCGACGACATTGTCCTCGAACGGCAGCTGCCGCAGCGTGCCATGCTCGTAGGCTGCATAGGGTTTACCGGCCAGAAGTGCCCAGATGCCATCCTGCGCATAGCCTTGGATGATGTCATAATGGCCAAGCAGCCTGTGGATGGACTTATACTGTTGCCAATAGCGATCAAGATCAGTCGCGAGCGCAGGGAAGGGCTTTTTGTTATGCCTTGACTGCCAAAGTGCAATAAGATCGGCCCTGCTTCTTGCGCCGATAGCTGACGCTGCACGTTCGTGCCTGTCTGCGAGAATGCCGAGATTATTGATCAGCTCTTGTTGCTCATGGCGGAGCTTCCAGCCAATCTTGCGTCGCAGCAGGCCCAGCTTTGCGATTTGGCTTTTCGAGCAACGCACATGCCGCTCATGCTCCATCCTGTGCCAGAGCCGGTCCGCTTCGGTGGCGGTGCCGCCGGCACGGGCCTCCAGATAGCGGCAGGCATCCTGCAAGGGAGCGGCTGCAAACCAGCGTGGACGCTGGTATCCGTGGAGATTTATCGTGGACCAGTCCGGAAAGAATGCATCTTCGGGGGCTGCGTCAAATTGCGCCTCCTCCCATTCTGGCGTGGCCATGATGTGGTAATTGTCGGCGCAAAGCACATCTGCCTCGATGCGATGGCTTCTCTGGATGCGGGCATTGTTGAAGGCGTTGTTGGCAATGTTGCCAATATGCAGCACCCGCAAGGGGCGGCCAAGGCGCTGGTGTGCCCGGTCGAGCCAGGCTAGCTCAGCTGCTTCGCTCTCTGGTGTCATAGCTGCCGGAGGGCCCATCAATGCGGGATATGCCGCATGGGCTGGCCAAGGTCGCCGCCATAAACGCCGTAAATTTCGCACCACGCATCGAAGGACAGGAGCGACCAGATGAGGGGCAGCTTGTTGGCAGAGCCGTCCATATGACTTTCAATGGAGGTGGTCACGAAACCTGGATCGAACACGCCGCGCGCGGCAATGCGCTCCGGCGAGAGGAGCTTGCGGATGAAGGGTTGCAGGGCACCGCGATACCAGGAGGCATCAGGCGGGCCAAAGCCCATTTTTGGCTTGTCGGCAATCAGCGGCGGCACCCAGTCGCGGATGGCGTTGCGGAAGGCGATCTTGCCGGTTGTGCCGTCGCAGAGCAGATCCCAGTCATAGGTGAGCGCCAGATCGATCAGCTCATTGTCGAGCAGGGGCACGCGCGTTTCCAGGCTGTGCGCCATCGAGAGCTTGTCCTCGACCATCAGCAGGCCGGCCAGATAGGTCTTGGCATCGGCATACATCAGCCGGTCCCAGTCATTGTCTGACGGGCAGGTTCTCAGCACGTCATCCAGTGCGCACGCGAGGCTGTAGTCCCCGGCGACCCTGCGGAATTGTGGCGTGAAGGCAAAGCCGGTTTCGTGGCCAGCTACCGGATAACCCAGCATTTCGAGCAGGCGGGCACGCATGTCGAGCCGCGTTGTTGCCGGAGGGTGTAACCGGCGCATGATCCGCCCGATCAGTGAGGTCGCCTCCGGGGTTGTTGCGACCGGATATGGCAAGCGCACATGGGCATAGCGACCGACATAACCGCCGAGGATCTCATCCCCGCCACAGCCTGAGAGCACTACCTTGCTGTCCTGGGCCACCCGCCCGGCAATGAGATAATTAACGTAGGCCATGCCCATCCGCGGTTCTTCCAGGGCATCAATCGTATCATGCAGCGCTCCGATCAGCGCCGTCTGAGGCAGCTCCAGCTCGACATGGGCAATGCCCAGGGCAGCCGCCACGGCACGGGAGAATTCCCGCTCGTCGACGAACTTGTCGACACCGACATTTTCGAGATTGAAGATGCAGGAATAGGCTTTCACGCCCGGATCGATCCGGTGCGCGCCGGCCACCAGCGAGCTGGAATCAATGCCGCCTGAGAGATAGGCCATGACAGGTACATCGGCGGCCATCTGGCGGCTGATCGCGCCTTCCAGCGTGGTGCGCAACGCCTGAGCCGCATCGCCGGAGGACATCTTGTGGCGGTTGAATGTCATGTCCCAGTATTGAGTGCTGGTGCGGCGGCCCGGCTCGTCCACCAGCACATGCCCGCCCTCGATCTGGCGGATGCCCTTGAAGAGCGAGCGCCCGGCCCAGGCATTCTGCTGAAGGAAATACGCATAAACCGCATTGTCATCCGGGGCGATCTCAACCAGCCCGGAGGCATGGATGGCGCGGATTTCGGAGGCAAAGACCAACGCGCCATCAGGCCGTTCGGCGATGTAGAGTGGCTTGATGCCCAACCTGTCGCGCCCGAGGATAAGGCGGCGGCTTTTGGTGTCCCACAGGGCAAAGGCGAACATGCCATTGAGGCGCGGCAACAGACCCTCGCCCCACTGCTCGTAGCCGTGAACGAGAACTTCGGTATCTGAGTGGTGGCTGGCGAAGACGTGTCCCAGCGACTCAAGCTCGCGGCGCAGGGCGACATGGTTGTAGATCTCACCGTTGAAGATGACCCGGATGGAGCCATCCTCATTGGCCATGGGCTGGTGGCCGCTGGTCAGATCCACGATCGACAGCCGCCGAAAACCCAGCGCCGCATTCTCGTCGGACCAGAAGCCTTCATCATCCGGGCCGCGATGGGCGATGGAATCGGCCATGCGCTTCACGCGAGCGGGCGCATCACCAAGCCGCTTGCGGTGAAGAATGCCAACGATGCCGCACATCAGGCTGCTTCCTTCCTCATGTCTCGGCTGATATCGAACGGCGCATTCGGGTCCTCGTAGATGCGCGCGAGGGCCTTGGCTGTCACCGCCGGATTATGCCAGCGTAGGACAAACCGCCGGGAGCGTTCTCCCTGCTCTACAAGCTTGGCCGGGCTTGCCAGGATGGCGGCCAGGTCATCATCCAGCGTGCGCGGGTCCAGCCGCAGGATCGGTAGCTCATCCCACATTTTTGCCGGCAAGAAGGAGCGGTCCTCCTCGCGGATATAGGCGGCGACAGGCTTGCCCATCGCCATCAGTTCGACGGCGAAACCACCATACCAACCCGCCAGAACCTGATCGATGGCCATGTCAGCCGATTGGTACAGCTTCATCGCTTCGGTGTGCGGTGTGTTTTCGATCAGGATCAGTTCGAAATCAAACCGGGCTTTCAGCCGCTCCAGTGCTGCCAGAACCAGAGGCGTCCCCTTGATGCCGGCGTTGCTGGGGGCGTGGACAATCCGTGGACGGCGGCCGGGAACGGGCGCGAACTCGTTCTGTCCTTCCACATTGACATTGGCATAAGGCATGAATGTGCCATTGGGAACGAGGTGGCCCAGTTCAGGGTTGAGATAGAACACCCGGTCCATCAATGGGAGCAGTTTCTCGATCATGGCGCGGCGCGTCGTGTCGATGCCGGTGGTGCACGCGACATAGGCCGGGCAGCCATCGGGCTTGCACATGGTGATGGTATTGGTCCGGTTCGACACATCCGCCTGCCGCGCATCGCAGCCCTGAAGCGTCATGAACAGCTTGCGACCAAGCTTCTTGGCCAGAGTGGCGTCGCGCAGGGCATTGCGGTCCTCCTCGGGACTGCGGCCCAGAATCCGGCCAAAATCATCCCAGAGCATGAAGCTGCGGCCGAAATAATAGTGGATCACATCATAGCGAAAGGGCGCGGTGAGCGCGAAGGCAGTTCGGGCCAGCCTCGCCTTGCGGCTGTCCTTGCCATATTCGCTCAGGGTCTTGTCCGCCGGATATCCCAGCCAGGTGCCATAGTTCACGACCACATCGCTCTTGTGGCCAAGCGCCCGCTCGGCGCGCGAGAGGCTCCAGGGCTGGTTGCCGACATTGACTGGGCCGTGCAGGATTCGCATGAATTCAAGCTGTCTTCGTGATTGATGGGGTGCGCGGCAGGTCGTCATATAGCGTGACGAGCTTTTCCCATTCACTTTTCGCATTGAGCGTCGTGAGGGCTGTGATGGTGTTGTCGCGGCAGGTCTGGGCAAGAGAGGGATCATCGATCAGCCGGTTGATCGCCTTGGCAATCGACTTCGGATCATAAGGATCAAAGGTCAGTCCGACCTTGTGGGTCTCGACCATGCGCCTGGCTTCCGGATAATCCGCCACCAAAGTCGGCAGGCCGGACGCGATGTATTCGAATATCTTGTTGGGTAGCGCATAGGTGAAATTGCGACACAGCGCGGGAAGCGTCCAGATACCTGCATCAGCACCGCGCGCGGCGGCGGCGACATCGCTGGAGGGCACGGGCCCTTCCAGGATCAGTCGATCAGATGCGCCAATGCGATCGGCGATGGCCTGATACTCTTTCCCGAAGAGATCGAGCGACGGTCCCCGGATCACGAAAGTGCATCTGGGCGCAAAAGCCAGAGCCTCGATGATAGGCTCGATCAGGCGTGTCGATCCGGTCCCGCCTTGCCAGAGCAGCACGAACTGGCTCTCGGGCAGGCCCAGCTGCTCCTTCAGGGCAGGATACGTTTTTGTCGGTGTTGCACTTAGGGCAGGGATATTGCGCACCACGAGAGCACGTCGCCCGGCACCCAGTTCCAGCGCGAGTGCATCCGCTATGGAGTCGCATACGGTCACCACCGCAGATGCTTCGCGCATCAGCCTGGCTTCCAGAGCCTGCAATTCGGCTTTCCAGTCGTCCCGATAGGGTGCCCATCCTCCCTTTGCGTGGTCCCAATGGACATTTTCCGATGTCCATTCGTGGAAATCGACGACCAGATGCGCACCGGTCAGCTTTGCGATGCCAAGGCCGACATAACAGGTGTTGAGATCATGTGCATGCAGTGCAAAAAGCGGTTCGCGCCTTGCGATCTTCAATACATTCGCAAACATCAGTGCGCCTGAAAATCCGGGTCGTGCCATGATGAATGATGCCGTCTGCCAAGGCAGAAACTGAATCCTGACACCCGATCCCCAGTCCAGGCGCAAATTATCGACCTTGCCTTGTGTGGGATCCGGACAAAGCACATGAACATCATAGCCGCCGGCGGCCAGGGCACGCGCCTCGCGCTCGACCCTGGGGTCAATCCGCAGGTCCGACACGACAAGCATGAGGATTTTCTTGCCTCTGGCACGTGAACCGATGCCGGCACCATGATCAAAATATGAGGTGCGTCCCGTTTCAACCGCCTGTTCCATCCGGATACGGGCCAAATCCGATTTGTAGTGCTTGTACTGTCTGTAAAGTTTACGGGCGTAATCAACCGCAGAAAAAAATTTCAGATGTTTCAGCAGCTGAATTGCCTTCGCGCGTATCCAGGCTTTGTTGTCACGCGTGGCGATGGCGATGAATGGATGGATCAATGGCCGCATGATCTTTGCCAGAAGCGGCATGCGCGCTGCCATGCGGGACAGGAACGATGTGATATCCATGGTTTAAATTTACTTTCCCAAGCTTTCAGCGAGTTTAATATCCATCATTTCGCGGTAAGCCATGGCCTGCAGCGCCGTGATCCTGTCGGCTGAATGGTATTCTTTCATCCAGCGCTGTGCTGCATCTCCGCGCCCGGCGGTGTCAAGCGGATCAGCGATGACATCACGCATGGCGTTGGCGATGTCCTCGGCAGTCCCCGCATAAAAAATGGGTGGGGCCTCGCCAAAAAAACGGCGGTTCATATCCAAATCCAAATGAGAAATCAGGCGTCGTCCCAGCACCATGGTCTCAAATGACACGCCGCCCAACGCGGGCGAGCAAAACTGGTCGACCACAGCATGACTCTCAAGATAGGTTCGCCACAGTTCTTTCTTTTTCATGGCTGGCACCCATTCAACCATATCCTGGATACCGAGGTTGGTGATGAGTGATTTGCTGGCTTCTACATCAGTTCCCCATGCGACGGCTTTCAGCAGCGGGCGCGCGCCTTCATCCTTCAAGATTTTCAGGGCGTGGAAAATACGGTCATTATTCTTGGCATAACCAGGATTGGGCTTGGTCCAGTCCTGACGGGCAGGTGTAAAAAATGTGATACGCGCCGTGCTTTCTGGCGGGCTGATCCCCGTGGTTTTGGCAAAGCGAATGAGTTTCTCATCATCAAAGGCATGGGGAAGCAGGACCACATCCGAGCTCTTGATCTTTAATTTTTCTGTCGCGACGATATTGTCGGTGTTGGTCACAAAAACGCGTGCAGCGGCCTTGTAGGAGGCGGCACACAGCATCCCTTCATCCGTCGCTTCAAACGGAAGGCTGCGAATTGTGCCATGTTCATAGGCTGCATAGCAGTATTTTTCGCTACGCGCTGTGCGTCCCAGAAGAAATGGTATGGCTGTATATGTTGCATAGCACTGAACGATATCGAATTGATTAAGCAAATGCGGCAAGAATGGGTGCAGCCAATTGCAAATTCTTACTTTAGTAAAAGCCTCATCTATTATATTTGGATTTTTGCTATCGATGGAAGCAATTTTCACAGCTTCGATCGCGGGTTGCAAATGCTTGGCAATCAAGTGGTGACGACCTTTTAGCTCCATCGGCTGAGCATATGTGATATGCCGCAGCAGCCTGGATAACCTGGTTTGCACTTTTTCTTCGAATTTTCCTCCAATGCGGGCTGCTAGGCCTTTGGCATATCGGGCGACAGCAATGGCAAATGCCGCATAGGCGGGCACATAACTTCTCACCTGGCCGGGCGGACAATGTCTGACGAGCCATTCCCGTACCGTATCAGCCCTGGCGGATTTGCGGCATAGAATCCAATCTTCAATTTTCAGCACCAACCACAGGAAACTGGCGCGTCGCCTGCGCTTAACACGCGCCAAAAGATAGCGAACCGACAAATCCAGCGGCCCGGCGACGAACCATTTGGGTCGTTTAAATCCGTTGAGATTAACGCCATGCCAATCCGGATAGAACGGGTCGCCTACATCACCTTCAAAATCAGCATCTTCCCACTCCGGCGTGGCCATGATGTGATAATATTCGAATGAAAGCACATATGCGTCAATTCCTCTTTGCCGTTGAATACGGGCATTATTATAAGCATTATTGGCGATGTTACCGATATGGAGCACCCGCAAGGGGCGGCCCAACTTTGCCTCGATGGCCTTTAGGTCGTCGTTGATGAAGGGCATGCTCACGGCGCCAGCCCGGCCACCGGCGGTGATGGATCACCATTCTGGACGAGGTAGGGATGGTGCCATTCCTGCGCCTGCGCAATGGTCTCGCGTGCTACTTCAATGCGCGCGCGGCTTTCCTCGACCCGGCGGGCAGTGACAGGCGGGAAATCCGCCGTGTCCTGATACATTTTCCCCAGCCGACCCGCGACCGCATCAACCGAATGCCAGCGCTCTACATACGCGCGGCCTTGTGCGCCGATCGTTGCGAGTTTGCCCCGGTTTTCAAGGCACCAACGCAACGTCGCTTCCAGCGTGTCGGGCGTGACATTGATCAGCGGACATTCGCCCACGGCCTCGACCAGATCGGAAGAGCGGACATAGGTCAGCACAGGCTTGCCGCAGGCCATGGCCTCCAGAGCAGTGTAGCCATATGCCCCGCCGATGAACTGATCGGCGACCAAGTCCGCTTCGCCAAACAGGCGGATCACCTCGGTGTTGGGAACACCTTGAACCTTGATGTATTCGATCGCGTGGCCGGCCTGCTTCAGCCTGTCGATGGCTTCCTCCAGATAATGCGTACCCTTGAAATGCCCGTGATTGGGCGCATGGGCAATTCTGAGGGGTCCGCTCCCTGGCTTCGATGGCGCAACTGCAATCTTGTCCAGGTCAATCGGCCAGTAATGCATGCTGCGGGCTTTGGGGACGTAGGTCAGCATGTCTCCCAGCGCATTGGCGGCAGTCAGTTTTTCGCACATGCCCTGCATGATCTGAGAGCCACTCTCGTCATCGCAGATGCAGAATTTCGGGGGTTCCGGGCAGTCGCTGCAGAAATTCCATTTGCCAAGCGCCAGCGTGGCCTTGCGGCGACGGACATCGGCTCCATAGGCATAGCCATAGACACGCTTGCCGGCGGCGCGCAGCAGATCCAGTTCCATAGGGTTGATGCCAAAGCGGGTGGCGGGGGCCATGAGGCCGCGGTCATAGAAGTAGTGAAACACATCGTAGCGCGAGATAGCCCAGGCCAGGATGAGTTTGTCGAGTGAGGGAGACAAGCCTGGCGCATATCTGGCGACGCCATTCACCAGCACCCGCAGGTTGAAGTCGAAATTGCGCGTGATGTAATAGGTTACGAACACCAGCGAATGACTCTTGAAGCCAAGCAACCTGTCAGCGCGTGCTTTCAGCGGTAATGTGAGGATCGGCGTCACGCCCCATAGCGTCCGCCCTTTTCCTTTTTCCAGCCGGCGCCGTGATTTTTCTGGGCCGTTGCGGACAGCCTTGTCGAGCGCGCGGGTGGACATATCCGTAGCGGCTTTGAGTGTTCTTGCCACCAAACTGGCAGCGAGAGATCTGATCTTGTTCTCGCTGGTCCTCAAGATGCGCCAGGGCAACCTGCGCAACGAGTCGCGCAAGAACCAGTCAAGGTTGAACGAGGACAGCTTCTGAGCGGCCTTGGGAACGAAAGCACCAGATTTTTCATACCACCAGCCCTTGAGAGCCTTGACTAGCATATTGGCTCTCCAGTTATTAGCGGCGGCGCGGTGTCATGCAATAAAACACGTGATCAAAGCCTGGTTGAGGTACAATTGTAACGTCTTCAATATCGAAATAGCGTTCGAAGAGTGGTTCAATCCATATCCGGTCAAAATGAAACAAGTGAAATCTATCAATTGCTTTAAACTCTTGACTTTTTTCATTAAAAGGCGCGGCCCCTGGAATAGACGCCAGCCATACGATGTATTTGCCACCTGGCTTCAATACACGATTCACCTCCCGCAAAGATGTATCTAGCGACATGACATGATCGAGCGATGTACCTGATACAACTATGTCAAACTGTGCGTCATCCCAAGGTAGGAACTCGTTGATACCACGCACCACTTCGAATGCTGCGGTCTCAAGCATAGGCAATGGCTCGAGACCGCACACCATACAGGCCTTTCGGGTGGCCAAGTATGACGGTAGGCCGTAAGGGCCACAACCAATGTCCAGAATGCGACCATGGGCATATATCTCCAGATAACATCCAAACAACTGTGCGTATTTTTGCTCGCGGTGGCTGCAACTGCCTAGTCGCTCCTCGACATAGCCCTTGGCCCCATTTTCGAACAACTCCCGCCAAACTGGATAGAGCGCGGGATTGAGCGCTTCGAGACGACGCAGGCTTTCCTCAATGGGCAGCTGTTTTGAAGGCTTAAAAATGGGAGCCTTTATTTCTAATTCTGATCGTAATCTCGCTGAGCGTGCATGCAACCCCGCAATAACCAGTGAATTGATCTTAGCTGAGGCAACATCGAAAAATTGCTGCTCAATCGCGGATTGCGGTAACAAGAGACTCTGATGCAGCTTCGCGTCATGCTGTATAAGCTGCTGTTCAAGCCTCTGTGCGCGTAGTTCATTTTGTGTCTGATAAAATTTTGCTTGCGTGCTGAACTCCTCGAGCCGAATGATAACCGCCTCGTAGGAAGCTTGCATCCGGGTCAAGGCCGGAGCGGTCACCCACTCAAGAAAACGATTCATAAATCCAGCCATGAATTAGTCCTCGGCTAATGGTCGATTTTCGAAAATGGCATGCGGAAAAAAAACTGCTCCAGAAGCATAGCCAGCAGGAATAATGCGGATGCGATAAGTCCGATGCCGATATTCATAGAACTCAACATGTCCAGGGATATTGGGCAGCAATCCGACCGAAATAAGATAGTCCCCTTCCATCAATTGAAGCTCGCCAAGATCAACAATAAACTGGCCGACCTTTGCTGCGCGCCTCAGGCCTTGAGAATTGGCAATATCGCGTGCGTCATGCCCGGAAGGATTGATCGTTGAAAACTGCGCAACCAGCAAAAGGTCGCGCTCTCGCTCAATGCCAATCGCGAGCCCGAGATTTTCGACAGGGGCATCTCCATCACAATGATAATCAACGCAAATGGAAAACTTATCCCAGGTGCGGAACATCGTTTCCAACTGACTTGGCCCGGACAAAAATCGCACACTGTCGATAAATACAGGCCCTCGCCGATAGACCGGAATGGTCGCCGGATCGGGCTCGCTCACTTCCGGCAAAGATGACGCGTCTGCTTGTGCCTGCTCTTCCGGTTGCAAAGTTTCCTGGGCATGTGCAGCGCCGGATGCTGCCGTCTCGTCGACGATCTCTACAATCTGGCCAAGCTGGTTGGATATGCGCTGATGCACGCTATAATCATAGCGCCGCGTCACGTCCCGCGCGTTGCCGATATCACGAAGTTCGCCATGCTCGATCCAGATAGCCTTGTCGCAAAGCTGCGCGACTTGACCCGTGCCGTGGCTAACGAACAGTACAGTTGCTCCAGAATCGCAGATTTCACGGATGCGCTTCATGCACTTGGAAACAAAATAGCTGTCACCTGCCGCCAGGGCCTCGTCGACAATGAACACCTCGGGGTCCGCAGAAATGGCGGTGGCGAATGTCAGCCTCGCCGCCATACCGCTGGAATAGGTGCGGAAGGGCTCGTCGATCACATGACCCAGCTCGCTGAACTCAATGATCCACGGAATCTTCGCCTCGATCTCGGCGCGGCTCATGCCCATGCAAAGTCCGCCGGTGACGATGTTTTCACGCCCCGTGAAATCCGGGTGGAAGCCTGTGCCCAGCTCCAGGATGGCCGAGATGCGGCCATTGATTTTCACATCCCCTGTAGTTGCGTCGAGCAGGCCCGTGATGATTTTCAGCAGAGTACTCTTGCCTGAGCCATTGGGGCCGATGATGCCGACGATGCTGCCACGCGGCACGTCAAACGAAATGTCCTGCAGCACCCATTTGTCCCGGTGCAGGCTCTTGCGGCTCCAGATCTCGCGCAGCAGGTCGCTGTTGCGCTCATAAATCTTGTAGGCCTTACCGACATTGCGCACGCTGATCGCAAGGTCATCGGGGTTCAATGACGGAGGGTCTGTTCTGGATGTTGGGTCGGTCATGCTCATATCTTTACAGAACGTTGCCAAGGAAGGGCTTGATCTTGCGGAAGACCAAAAGCCCACCCAGAAAGGCAGCTGCTGTCATGGCCGTAAAAACGACCCAGGCAAAACCATGCTCGATGCGACCGAAAAAGATCACGTCCTGATACACCCAGACCACATAGCTCAGCGGATTGAGATACAGCACTGGCCGGATCATGGCAGGCACCCAGTCCGGCAGATACACCGCTGGCGTGAAATACATCGCTACCACTAGATAAATGCCGACAAATTCCCGTATGTCACGCATGAAAGGCGTGATCACGGAAAGAATCAGCATCAACCCCAGCGCAAACACCATGTGCATGCCAAGCACCACAGGCAGCAGCAGGATGAAGAGAGAGAGGCCGCCGCCAAAGATGAGCTTATAGCCCAGAAGCAGCACAAGGCAGGGAATGTAAATCATGAAACAGGCCGCAACCCCAGCCACAGGCAGGATTTCAACCGGAAACACCACCTGCTTTACCAGATTGGCATGTGTGGCAAATAGCGAAGGTCCGCGCCCCAGTGCATTTGAGGTGATTAGCCAAGGCACAAGCCCAGCCAGGATATAGCTGGTGTAGTCCCCAGGGAAAGTGTTGGTGACCGCCATCTTGGCGCCGATCACCACGCCAAAGATTAGCATGAAAGTCAGCAGCACGACGATGGGCTGGACATAGACCCAAATGGTGCCAAGCCCATGCCCGGCAAAGCCGCTTTTCAGGTCCCGCGTCATCATTTCGGCCAGTAGGCCGCGGTTGCGGAAGGCTGTCCAGACAAAGTCGGATACCATGTTCAGGAGGCTAGATGCTGGCTGGGGTGCATGGGCCGACTGTGGCGCTTGGCGCGGCATGGTGTTCTCTTCGCTCACAGGTAGGCCTCACAAAACTGTTCGAGATTGAGCAGGGACCAGATCAGCAGGCGGCGGTTCTGGCGGCCTTCGAGATGGTCGTCGATGAGCGAGCGTACCGCTTTCGCATCCAGATAATCATAGATGCGAGCGCGGTCGTTGAGCAGTCGACGCTTCACATAGTCGATGCTTTCACCCTTGAACCAGCTGGCATCAGGAGCGGAGAAACCTTGTTTCTCGCGTTCGGCAATCTGTGCAGGAATATGCCGCGCCATCATATCGCGCAGGATCAGTTTGCCATCACGTGTTTTCTCGAAATAGCGCTGCGACTTGCCGCCAGGCTCGTTCTCGTTGAGGCGCACAACCTCGGTGAGATTGCCCAGTTTCATGCGCGCCGGAAGCCGCATGGCGAAATCGACGAGATCATTGTCCAAAAAGGGCACGCGGCCTTCCAGCCCATGCGCCATGGCAAGCTTGTCATCGACGATCAGCAGGCCGTTGAGAAATGTCTTGGCCTCGAAATAGAGCGAATGATTGATGTAGTCCTCGGGCCGTGTCAGCTCATGGGCATGGTCCTGAAACACGCCGCGAAAGATTGCCATCGGGTCGGTGGCGCTGGCCTGGTTCCAGACCGGTGACATCACGCTGGCAAGCGTATCGGTCGGGATCAGTCGCTGCCAGAAGCCATAATATTTTTCGACGTAATGATCGAAATCATCGTTCACGACGGCGCGGTAATAGCGCCACGGATATCCAGCAAAGAGTTCGTCCCCGCCCGTCCCGGACAAGACGACCTTGACGAATTTGGAGGCAAGCTTGGCTGCATACCAGTTCGGGTAGCATTGGCCAACGCGTGGCTCCTCGAGGTGCCAGGCGAGGCGGGGGATCGCCCGCTCCATATCGCCTGCCTTCAACACCATCTCGTAATGCTCTGTCTTGAACAGATACGACATGTGTTCTGCCTTCGCGCGCTCGTCATAACCAAGTTCGACGCCAGAGGCCGAGTTGAGGTCGAAACCCACGGTAAACGTCCGCATGAAGGGTAGCTGCTGGGCAGCAAGGGCCGTGATTGAGCCTGAATCCATACCGCCCGAGAGATATGCACCCACATCGACATCGGAAATCATCTGGCGTGAAACCGCCTGACGGAACAGATGGTCGAGTTCGTCCATAGCGTCCGCTTGGCTTAATGCCTGCTCGGGCTCTTGAAAGTGAAAGTCCCAATAGCGCTGTGGGGCAGGCGGCGCGCGTCCTTCCTCAATCTGGATGTAGCAGCCGGCAGGTAAAAGCTTCACGTCAGCAAACAATGTGTCATCAGAGAAGAAATTCTGGAACGTGAGATATTCGGCCAGACCACCGATATTCATCCTCGTCGTGAATTCCGGATAGCCGCGAAAAGCCTTGATCTCTGAGGCAAAGAGAAACGTGCCATCCACCTGCGTGTAATAAAGTGGCTTCACGCCAAATCGGTCACGTGCGATTGTGAGCTTTCTCGTCTGTCTGTCCCAGACACCGAAGGCAAACATGCCGTTGAGTTTGTAGAGCGCGGACAGGCCCCATTCGAGGAAGGCAGTGAGCAGGACTTCGCTGTCTCCGCTCGAATGAAACAGGTGCCCGCGCGCCGACAGATCAGCTTTCAATTCCTGAAAATTGTAGATTTCGCCATTATAGGTCAGCACATAACGCCCGTCGCGCGTCGTCATCGGCTGGCGTGCGGCATCCGTGAGATCAATGATCGACAGCCGCCGGTGACCAAGCCCGATTGGTCCGTCGCGGTAATGGCCTTCACCATCAGGCCCGCGATGGGCGATGAGATCCGTCATTGCCTTGAGCGATACCGGAGAGGCTGGGCGGCCATCCCGGTGGAACATGCCTGCAATACCGCACATGTGGCTTCAGTCCGTTCTGTCGGAGGGCTGTTTGATCAGGTCCCTGATCAAGGTGTCGTAAGGCTCATGTGGCAGCCTTGGCGCGGCGCTGCGCGACCTGCTCAATATGATCTTTGCGCCATTGGATCAGGCGCTTCAATCCTTCCTCCAGATCGATCTTTGCGGTAAAGCCAATTTCCTTGGTGGCACGGACCGGGGAGCCGATGCGATTTCGCACCAGAGTGGCCTGGCTGCGTGGTGCATAGTTGATCGGCTGATTGGAGCCGGTGAGGTTAAGCAGTTTTTCTGCCACTTCCTTCAGCGAGGTACGCTTGCCGGTGCCGACATTGTAGAAGCGGTCGGTCGCGTCTGATTTCATGGCGCAAAGATTTGACGCGGCGCAATCCTCGACGGCGACGAAATCGAACGCCTCCGAGCCATCTCCCATGATGGTCGGTCCCTCGCCCTTATCGATCGCATCGAGCATCTTCATGATGACGGCAATATAGGCGCCGCGATAATCCTGGCGCGGCCCGTAGACGTTCATATAGCGCAGACCGACAAAATCGAGTCCGTAGCGGAAGTGATAGGCGCGAGCCATGGCTTCACCGCAGATCTTGGTCGCGCCGTAGAAATTCTTGTTGTTGAACGGATGATCCTCCGTCATCGGCTCTTCCACGGCGTCGCCGTATACGGACGCCGAAGACGACCATACCAGCCGTTTCACGCCGTTGCGTACGCAGCCATCGAGCACGTTGAACATGCCGCGGACATTGGTTTCGAAAGCGGTGCGTGGATATTCGTGGCATTGCAGTAGCCAAAGCGCGGCGAACTGGAAGACGCCATCCACACCCTTCATGGCCGCATCGAGGATGTCAGTCTGGGTGATATCGCCACCAGCTTCGAAGATCTTCACGCGCGGATCTTTCAGAGCGTGTTCGAGATTGGCAGTCGTGCCGCGGACGAAGTTGTCATAGATGACAATTTCGCCAACATCCTCCTTCGTCAGCTGGTCCACCGCATGCGAGCCGATCAGCCCGGCACCGCCAATGACCAGTACGCGCTTGCCCTTGAGTTCCATGTTTCAAATCCTTCAATTTCACCCGTTTGCCGGGATTGAGTTGAATTGTGTTCATTTTCTGTGACTTGGAATAACCCAGACGACATGCGATAAGCGCAGCACCGGAGCACGATTACAGCTCGCCGCCGCCGTCGTGCGCAGGTTTGACCGCCCTTGGTGCCTGAGCCGTGTCGTGACACAGTCTCTATCCCTGACATGCTCGGACCGTCGAGTGCTCCGGCAAAACACATGGGCGTCATTTGACGTCTCGTGGCGTCGCGCTTCACCTTCGGCTCCAGTGTCACTCAATAAGATCGATGCCATCAGACGAGTAGCGTGGAGCCGGCGGTACGTGCACCAACCTCTCCCGGCGGTCGTCGCTGCGCCACGAAACGCCCAGCCGATAGGGCGCGCGCGCTGCGTGACGGTGGTGCGTCGCCATGAAACACCAGCTGCGAAGGTCGACAGATGCTGGGTTTCCAGCCAGCAGGCGTGCCTAACGGACAAAAACATATGCCGTGTCCCTACAGAAGCGCGACCGGCAGGCGTCGCGGTAACTATCTGGGGGTGCGTCGTTGCTAACGCCTCTTTGAGGTCTTTCAATAGCCCGATATCCGCCGTCGGCTGCAACTGGTTTTGCCATCATAGTTGGCTCGTTAGCATGTTCAGCGCATGAACGTCAAATATGTTCATGGCATGAACGACGACGCATGATCCGCATTTCCCACCATTACGGTGAGGGAAATATCTCGCCCGGCAAGTCAGAGCTCTTCACGCCATCCAGTCCGATTTATGTGAACGTCGTCTCTTCCGCCTGTGCCCCGTTTTGACGGCATAAAACACCTTGTCCTTAGCTTGCTGTGCCTGGGTATCGCCATGCAGGTGTTTTTTATTGTAGTACATCCACCATACGGGAGGGCTTGCTGGGCAAGCAAAATTCAAACCCCTACCCCAAAACGCTCGCCCCAGATGCCAAGATTGACGATGCGCCACAAAGTGAAATCAAGTGCGCGGCGCCCCTCCATCATGTCGCTGGCAAGCGCACGTACGCCGCCGGGATTCAATAGTCCAGGATAACGACGCATAGTGGCCTCGACGCCTTCGGTCACCAGATCGCGCAACGGGCCACGAAACCAGATTTGCTCTGGCGTGGCGAAACCGAGCTTGTCGCGGCGATCGCGCACCATATCCGGCAAAATGCCCGACATGCCCCGGCGCAGCACGCGCTTCGTGTCACCGCCGACAATCTTGTGATCATTGCCAAGCGCAAGGCAGAACTCGACCAAAGGATGGTCAAGAAACGGCACACGCGCCTCGATCGAATGGGCCATGGAATTGCGATCCTCCCAATGCAGCAGCATAGCGAGGTTCGAACCGTAGGTCAGAGTGAGGCAAAGGCTGCGAAGGTCGGTCGGCGCCGGCAGCCCGAGCAGATCGCCGGCAAGCTCGACCGGACCTTTGCCGGTATTGCCGCGCTCGCGCAGCATATCGGTGCCAAGCCAGTCATGCTGAGCAATTGTCTGGCGACCGCGACGCAGCAGCCGCGAGACGGCGTTTGGCAGGAGTGGCACGACATGGCGCGCCAATTGTTCGGTGATCGGCGTGCCATGGTAGCGCCTGCGCTCGAAGATGGTGCGCGTGAGCTGGCCGAATTTGCCGCGTCGCGTCAGATCGGCCATATAATAGCTGAAGCCGCCATGATAGCCGGATAGTTGTTCGTCCGCGCCCTGGCCATCGAGCATGACTTTGACGCCGACGCGTTTTGCTTCCTCGAACACGCACCACTGCGCGAAAATCGAGGTTGAACCAAATGGTTCGTCCTGGTGCCAGGTGATGTCGGAGGCTTTCTGAAAAACATCCTCCGCCCTGGGAAAAATGAAATGCGGCTCCGTGTGGGCGTGGGCGACCACCGCGTCCATGAATGGTTTTTCGTCAACGCTTTTTTCTGTGTAGCAGGCTGACACTGTGTTGACCCTGGCGCCCGCAGTGCTCTGGCGCAAAAGCGGTGCCATCAGGCAGACAATTGCAGACGAATCGAGCCCTCCCGACAGACAGGAGCCAACCGGTACGTCCGAGCGCAGATGCAGACGTACGGCGTCACTGAGCAGGTCACGAAATTGCTCGGCGGCCTCGCTTTCGCTTATGGAAAGCGTGCCAGCTGTCGCAGGATACCAGCGCGTGATCTTGGCTTGCAGCGGCAAGCCCTGCCCGGCCTCAACAATGATGTATTCACCGCCGCGCACCTGGCTGATATCAGCGAACATCGTCTCTGAGGTGTGATTGGCGATACCAGCGGCAAGAAAATCATGCACGCGGGCAACATTCATCCGTCCGCTCAGGCCAGGCAAACCATGCAATTGCTTGATTTCCGATGCGAGCGCCAGGCCGTGCGCCGTCTGGGCCAAATAAAGCGGCTTGATGCCATAGCGGTCGCGCGCGGCGAACAGGCGCTGGTCGCGCTCGTCCCAGATGATGACTGCAAACATGCCGCGCAGGCGATCGAGCGCTGCAGACCCCCAGAGCATATAGGCGCGCAGCAACACTTCCGAATCCGACTGCGTGACAAACACCTCGCCCTTGGCCCGCATCTCGTCGCGCAGTTCAAGGTAGTTATAGATCTCGCCGTTAAACACCATGTGGAAGCGACCGGTCGCATCACTCATCGGCTGATGGCCGGCCTCGGACACGTCGATGATCGCAAGACGCCGATGGCCAAGCGCGACCGGCCCGAGCGATGATGCAAACTCCTGCCACCCACGCCCGTCAGGACCGCGATGGGCGACGATATCGATCCGGGCCGGGTCTGGTGCGAAGCGGATGGAGGCGAACAGGCCGCACATCAATGCTGCCCCACATGGCTGCGGATGGCGTCGAGAACCCGCGCGGCCGCATCACCCGCGCCGTAATCGTCGATGTCGCGCCGTGGTGATACCCAATCAGGAGCGGTCCACAGACGATTCCAGCCGTGCGAAATCGTCTCGACCCATTCGGTTTCGTCGCGAAGCGTGATGCAGGGCCGGCGGGCGAAATAGGCTTCCTTCTGCAAGCCACCGGAATCCGTCATCACCAGCGCCGCGCCGTCGATGAGCCGCGCCATATCGATGGCGCCAACGGGATCGATGATCCGGATCGCACCGCTCTCGACACCGCTCCTGGCGAGAGCATTGCGCGTGCGCGGATGGATCGGCAATACGATCGGGCGCCCTTGGGCTTCATTGATGATTGTCGCCATCACGCGCGCCAAGCGCGTTGGATCATCCGTGTTTTCGGCGCGATGAATGGTAGCGAGGACATAACCACCTTCGGACAAGGCGCTTGTGGCAAGAATGGTCGACTGTAGGCGCGCGCGCGCCATGGCGAACATCATCGCATCGCACATGACGTCGCCGACATGATGCACGCCCTCGACAATCCCCTCGCGCGTCAGATTGTCGATACCTGTCCGGGTCGGGCTGAGCAGCAGCGTCGAGAGGTGATCAACCAGCACCCGGTTCACCTCTTCCGGCATGCGCCGGTTAAACGAGCGCAACCCCGCCTCGACATGAACAATTGGAATATGCAGTTTGGAGGCGGCGAGCGCGCCGGCGAGCGTGGAATTGGTGTCACCATAAACCAGCACCCAATCGGGGCGGTGTTTGAGCAGCGCGCCCTCGACCGCCTCGAGCATACGCCCGGTCATGGCGCCGTGATGGCCACCGTGAATGCCGAAATGCTCGTCGGGCGCGGGGATATCGAGTTCACGAAAGAACACGTCCGACATCATATCGTCGAAATGCTGTCCAGTGTGAACGAGTATCTCTTGAAAATCGCCGCTGGCGCGGATGGCGCGACTGACCGCCGCAGCCTTGATGAATTGCGGGCGGGCGCCGACCACCGTGAGCAAGGTGATGCGGCTCATCAGCCATCGCTCACAGGTGATGCATGGCCAAGCATCAGCATGGCCGGCGCCAGAACCGCGCGCGGACCAAACGCCGCGACCAGCGCATCATGCTGGCCCTGCGCATCATCGATGGCGGTAATGATCCATCCATCCGGCGGCGGGTGGACGGCTTGCGCGCTGGCAACCACCGCCACGCCCATCACATGGGAGCGGCTCATGCCGGCATCGGCCAGCCCCGCGACCGTCATGCCCTGTTCGGCGGCGGCCAGAATGGCGATCTCCGCCAGATCACTGCCGCCGGCAAGGCCGACGCTGCCCCAGCCGCGCGCCTGCGCCACGCCGATCACCGCCGCGCAATCCATCCGCGCCCGCCGGAAAAACGTCAGCGACCAGGAAAGATACTCGGCCGTCAGGCGTGATTTTTCGGCAAAGCCTTGCGGCGTGAGATAATAGGCATAACGGCGCGAGGGTACTTCCTGAACCTTGATCAGGCCCTTCTTCACGCAGCGCTTGATGTAGGTGTTGACCAGGCCCAGCGCCACGCCCAGCTCCGAGGCGAGTTTGCGCTGCGAGACCTGCGCCTCGCGCTCCACCGAGGCCAGCAGCCCCGCAATATGGCGGCGCTCATCCTCGCTGCCGGCAATATCAACCATTACCGCGCCGCCTCATCGAGCTTGATCGTTTCCGAAGCCATCGGCATGGAGGCTCGCCTAGCATGTTCAGCGCATGAACGTCAAACGAGTTCAAGGCAAATGCTTGCTGGCATGACACAGGCGGAGTGCTTGGTTTTTCCTCTATTGGTGAAGGCGCCCCAAGACGGCGTGTGGGTAAAGCCGGATTGCGTCACTCGGCCGGCTTTACCGCCACCTTTTGTTACAAAGGTGCGTTGGTAGGCTCACATTCCCCGCATCAGGGGCTCAAGCGCATCGCGCAGCACCTCGCGCTCGCTCTCCCAGCACAGTGTCTGCGCCGCCTGGCGCGATGCCGCTTTGAATGCGGATACACTGGCTTGCGTTAACCTGTTGATGGCATCGGCGGCGGCCTTCGCGCTCGCATCGCGGCTGACCACACCGACGCCATGCCCCTCGACCACGCGCTTCAGGTCCACGCCTGGCGAGACTGCAACTGCCAGTCCCGCGCCGATATATTCGAACAGCTTGTTGGGTAGGCTGAAATGGCGCTGGTCGGTGTTCAGCGGGGTGAAATGCACACCAAGATCAGCGCTATGCGCGGCCAGCGGCATCACCTCATCCGGCGGGACGGCCTGCTCGAATGTTACCAATTCGGCCCGGCCTGTTGCCTCGATCTTCGCCTTGAGGCCGGCAATATAACCGGCATTGCCATCGCCCCGGATGGTGAGGCGATGCGGCTCTGCCCATAGCGGAATGGAATCGATCAGCGCCTCCAGCCCCCGGTCCGGCAGCACCTGGCCATGATAGAGAATGCGCAGCGGCCAGCCGGTCTGCGCGTTCGCATCCAGCGCGATGCGATCGGGAATGTTGCGCACCACGGCGGGAGGGTGGGCGAGCGCATAATGCTCCTGGAGGGCTTCTGCGAGTTTCGGGCCAACAGTCGAGATGCTGTCCGCCATGGGGATCGCGTGGCGCTCAAGCGCCGTCACCATCGGCTTGTAGACCAGCCGCCAGAAGGCGCGCTCATCGAATTCCAGCGTGGCGAATTCATGCGTGTCGTAATGGATCAGGCAGCCGGAGGCCTGCTTGTAGGCCGCTGCCACCACCAGCGCCGGCCAGTCATTAGCAATGACGAGGCGCGGGGCGTGGCGCTTCAGCGCCTCAAGCGCCCAGCGATGGCGCGGCTCGATCCAGAAGCCGGCCTTTGCCGCCCATAGGCCGAGATGCGCCGGCAATTGCCGCGCCACCGTGCTGAGCCGGTGGAGCAGCGTCGGTCGCGGCACTGGCCAAAGGCAGGACGCGTAGGGGAGCGCGTCTTCGGGCTCCCTATAAGCGATGACCAGAGGTTGATGGCTCATGTCCTCTAGCAGGGCGCATTGGCGCTGCACGCGCCTGTCCCGCGCGATGCGCGAGAAGGAGAGCACAGCGACTTGGCGTTTTGCCTCAACCGCCATGGCGCACCCGTGAGGTGATCACGCCTTCGATGATACTTGCCGTCTCGGTGGCGCGCGCCTGCCATGACGCATTTTCGCGCACATAGGCCGCGCCGCGTGCGCCCATATCACGGGCAGCAGCCGGGTCTGCCGCGAGGCTGGCCACGGCTTCGGCGAGCGCTGCCGGGTTTGCCATCGGGATGACCAGCCCCGCGCTTTGCCCGCGCACGACATCGGCCTGGAAGGGCAGATCGGTGACGATCACCGCCGCCCCGCTTGCCATCGCCTCGAAGAGCTTCAGCGGCGCGACGCCGGTGCCGAGATGGTTGTCGGTGTCCTGCGTGATCGAGAGCGCCGCCAGCGCGCCGCGCAGCCATGTGGCCGCCTCGGCTTGCGGCAGGCGGCCAAGCCATTGGATGCGCGCGGCTTCGTCCGAGAGCATCGCGGCGCGCAGCTGCCCGCTCTCCTTGCCATCACCGATGATCACCAGTTGCACGCCATCGGGCCATGCGGCCTCGCGCGTGGCGGCCACCATCACATCAATGCCATGCCAGGCGGTGATGCCGCCGACAAAAGCGATATATTGGCCGGCATTTTCTGGCTTTGAGCCCTGAGGCGTGAACACATCGGTGTTCGCGCCATTGCCGACAAGGCTGACGCGGGCGTGTCTACATTCTGCCAGCGCCCAGCCGCGCAAGCCCTCGGTCACGGTGATGACATGGGCGGCCCATGTCATCTGCCAGCGGTAGCTCGCCTTGACCAGCCAGCCGAGCCAGCCCAGCCATGGATAGGTGACGAAAATATCATCCGGCAGGCCGTTGATTTCCTGCACCACCGGCTTGCCGCGCAGCCTTGCATAGAGGCTGGCCGGCAAGGCGGCGAAATGCGCCCGCATATACACCGCATCATGGCCGGAAAGCCCACGCATCAACCGCCATTGCGCGCTGATGTAATCCACCCCACGCCGCCAGTAAGCGCTGCCCGAGGCCGAGCCACCGGCTTGCGTGGCGATCAGATCGACCTGCCAGCCGATGGCTTTGAGCCCATTGATGATCTCGTGCACATGGGTGTGCGTTGCCTGGCCCTCGCGCGGCGTTTCAAGGCAGAGATAGGCGAGGCGCCGCTGCGGTTGCACGCTTTCACGCAAGGCTCACCCGCGCCACGCCCGCCAATGCCTCGCGCGCTGCGGCGATGATGTAGCTTTGCGTCTCTTCATCAAGATAAGGGTGCATCGGCAGCGAGACGACTTCCTTGGCCACTTTCTCACTCACCGGCAGGCCATTTCCCGCAACCGGAAAGCGCTTGTAGGCAGTCTGCTGGTTCAGCGGTTTGGGATAATAGATGTTTGTGGGCACGCCGCGCGCCTTCATTTCGTCGATGAAGCGTGCGCGCTGCGTTGCAGGAATGCGGATCGTGTACTGGGCCCAAACGGAAACGCAGTGGGCGGGAACGAACGGGGTGACAACAAAATCACTCAACGCATTGTCATAACGCGCCGCAACAGCCTGTCGCGCGGCGATTTCCTCTTCGAAGATCGCCAGCTTCTCCAGCAAGATCGCTGCCTGCAGCGTGTCCAGGCGCGAATTCATGCCAATGCGGACATTATCATATTTATCGGCGCCCTTGCCGTGAAAACGCAGCGATCTCAGCAACTCGGAGTATCCCGCATCGTTCGTCAGGATTGCACCGCCGTCACCATAGCAGCCGAGCGGCTTTGCAGGGAAAAAGCTCGCCGTGGTGAAATCGCCGATGGCTCCCGCTCTCCGTCCCTTATAGCTGGCGCCAAAGCCTTGCGCGCTATCGCAGATCAGGCTGAGGCCATTATCGCGGCAGAACGCCTCGATCGGATCGTAATCGGCCATGAGGCCGAACAAGTCGACGGTAATGACTGCACGCGGCGTCAGGCCGGCGCGCCGCGCCATGTCGAGCGCCAGCGGCAGCGCCTTCGGGTCCATGTTGTAGGTCGCCTCGTCAATATCGACGAAGATCGGCGTTGCCCCAAGCCAGGCAACCGCTTCAGCGGTAGCAGCGAAAGTGAAGGCCGGACAAATGACCGCATCGTTTGGTTTCAAGCCGAGCGCCATCAGGCACAGGCCAAGCGCATCGGTACCGTTGGCGGTGCCGATGGCATGCTGAGCGCCACAAAACGTGGCGAGCTTGCGTTCGAACTCGCCAACCTGCGGACCAAGGATGTATTGCCCGTCATCGACAGCTGACAAAATCGCAGTCGTCATGCGTTCACCGATACGGCGGCGTTGCGCCTTCAAGTCGATAAATGCAATCGGCTCGTCGCTCACGATGCAATTTCCTCAAGACGACCTTCGGAAGTTTCGCGATAGCGTACCCCCGTTTCCGGGCAAACAAGCTGCTTGTCAAGCTTGACGCCGGCGCGGCTCATCCAGCCGATACGGCGCGCCGGGACGCCGGCCATCAGGGCGAAATCGGGGACATCTGCGGTGATAACCGCGCCCGCCGCGATGAATGAGTATGCCCCCAACGTGTGACCGCAGACAATCGTCGCGTTGGCGCCGATGGTGGCGCCCGTCTTGACCAGCGTCCGGCGAAATTGCGATTTCCGGCTGATGAAGGCGCGCGGGTTATTGACGTTGGTGAAGACGCAGGACGGGCCGCAAAACACGCCGTCCTGCAATTCAACGCCGTCATAGAGCGCGACATTGTTCTGGATCTTGCACTGGTCGCCGACGCGTACGCGGGGCCCGATCATCACGTTCTGGCCGATGATGCAATCGCGCCCGATCGTGACGTCGGACAACACATGGCAGAAATGCCAGATCCGTGTTCCCCTGCCGAGACTTGCTCCCTCGTCCACGTAGGAACTTTCGTGAACAAGCACGTCAGGAAAGCGCTGATCTTCACGCATTTGCGAGGCGACGGCCAATGCAGTTACGCCCCCGGCCGTGTCGAGATCATCGGGTGGCGCTCGCCAGTGCCGATCACCGGCAACGAGCGGAAGGCGGAGACGACTTCAATGGAAAAGCGCACATCATCGAGACCGTAGCCATGACCAGCCAGGATTTCTTCATAGGACCGTGTGTGCAGGTCGGTAAAGCCATCGGAGAACTCAACCTCCTCGCCATCGACCGAAATCGAGCGATAGGTCGTTTTCATGCCACGTGCGCCCGCGGGCAGATCATCACGATCCACCGACAAGAACCAGCGCACATCTGCCTTTTCGTAGGAAAGAAAGCCACCTGCGCGCGCGTCATCTCTTAGGTGCGCCTGCTGGCCCTGCAGCGGCCCAAACACGAAGGCGAGCATGTCAAAGAAATGGACACCGATATTGGTAGCCACGCCGCCCGATTTCGCCTCTTCGCCCTTCCACGATGCGTGGTACCAGCGCCCGCGCGAGGTGATATAGGTAAGATCCACCGAATGGCGGACATCAGATCTCGCTACCTTGTCGCGCAATGCGATAATTGCCGGGTGAAGGCGCAATTGCAGGATGGTGTTGATCTTGCGTCCGGTATCCGCCTCGATTTCAGCCAGGCCGTCGATATTCCATGGATTGAGCACCAGAGGCTTTTCACAGATCACATGCGAGCCTGAACGAAGGCCGAAGCGGATGTGGGCATCGTGAAGGTAGTTCGGAGAACAGATGCTGACGTAATCAAGTCGCTCGCCCTTGCGCTTGAGTTTGTCGACATGGCGGTCAAAGCGCTCGAATTCGGTAAAAAAATGAGCGTCTGGAAAATGGCTGTCCATGATCCCGACCGAGTCATTGGGATCAAACGCGACTTTCAAATCGCCCCCGATCGCCTTGATCGCTTTCATGTGGCGCGGCGCGATGTAACCGGCCGCACCAATCAACGCGAAACTTGTCATTGTTCCGTCATCCTGTTGTTATTCCAGTTCTTTTACGCCTTGACGATGTGATCGCTGACCACATCTCGTCGCGCGCACGCATTGCGCGTGTCGACCACCAAGCGCGCGGATGCCGCCAGTGCTTTGTAGTCTACGGCATCATGATCCGTGGCGATCAAAACAACATCGTACCCGCTGACGGCACTGTGAGACAATGAAATCGACGTTCTGCCGGCAAGCGCAGAATGTTCGCGGGTCATCGGAATGACCGGAATGTGAGGGTCATGAAAATCGGTTTGCGCCCCACGTGCTTCCAGAATTTCGATCAGACGCAAGGAAGGGCTCTCGCGCATGTCGTCGATATTCTTCTTGTAGGCAACGCCGATGATCAGAACGCGTGCCTTCGATAATCCTGTTCCAGCGCTCCGATCAAGCGCCTCTGCGAGACGATCAACAACATAATGCGGCATGCTGGTGTTGATTTGCCCAGCCAGCTCAATAAAGCGCGTGGTGACATCAAATTCGCGTGCCTTCCACGTCAGATAAAAGGGGTCGATTGGAATGCAGTGACCGCCCAGACCGGGTCCGGGATAAAACGGCATGAAGCCGAAAGGTTTCGTTTTGGCAGCATCGATGACTTCCCACACATCAATGCCCATTTTATCGTAAATCAACTTCAGCTCGTTGACCAAAGCGATATTGACTGAGCGAAAAATATTCTCGGTAAGTTTGACCGCCTCTGCGGTTTTGCTTGAGGAAACCGGGACGGTTCTGACGATCAATGCGTCATAGACCGCGCGCGCGATCCGTAACGCGTCCTCGCCGTCTGCGCCGACAACCTTGGGAATTGTTGATGTGGAAAATTCCTCATTGCCGGGATCTTCCCGCTCGGGGGAGAAGGCCAGGAAAAAATCGATGCCACTGCGCAACCCGCTTTGTTCCAGACGCGGGCGCATCACTTCGTCCGTTGTGCCTGGCCAGGTGGTGGATTCAAGTACGACAAGTTGGCCTTTGCGCAGGTGTTGTGTGATCGTCTCGGCGGTTTTTTCGATGTAGGTCAAATCCGGTTCGCGGTGCTTGGATAAGGGGGTTGGAACAGCAATGATAATGCAGTCCGTATCCGTCAGCCGGTCAAACTGAGATGTCGCGACGAAGCGCTTGTTCTTCACCGCCTCGTCGATCGCAATTGTTGAAATATGCTTGATCGCGCTCTCGCCCCGGTTGAGCTGATCAACCCGCGCCTGATCGATATCAAAACCGATCACATTGAATCCTGCACGACACGCAGCAAGCGCCAGCGGTATCCCGACATAGCCAAGGCCGATAATGCCGATGGTGTAATCGCGCGACTTGATCGACGAAATCAGCTTGTCGACGTTGACTTTCTCATCAATCTGCACCGGAAAACTCACTTTATAAGATCGCTTCAATAGCTTAGGTTGAAAGCGGCTTGTCGACCAAATTGCCCGAGGACGCAAGGGGACTTTTTGCGCCACGAACCTGTTTTTGCCTGCACCCATGCGCAGTCCGCCTGGAATTGATCCCCAGCAGCCTCCCGATTGGCGATGGTGACGTGTGTCCGGCTGACGTCGACGTCCCCCGGGGAGGAGCGAGCGTCGACTGCTGCTGGTGCTGCGCGCCCCGCATGGGACGGAAGATTGTTCAGCCAAGTGATTTTTCGAGCGCTTCGTGAAACGACAGCAATGGAAATCGGAATAAATAAGCCATTTTAACCCTGATCACCTCAGGAATGGCCGCCGGATCGTCGAACTATCAAGGCAAAACGGCTGATCTTGGGGAATTCAGATTTTGTTTTGCGCCTGTGACCCATTGTCGAGCGTCAGCTGCGCCAACGGGCTGGGTGGCGGTTCAGCATTGATCCGCGTCACCTCCGACAGCATCGTTGTTCAGGGCATGCAAAGCGCCAGCGGGATTGCCGAAACGATTGACAGACGGCGCAGCCGGGCGGGAGTGATCGGCTGTCTCGGGAGATTGATCTTGCAGAGACTGCCCTGGCTGAAACAATCGTCATTCGTGGCAGAGCATCATTCCCGCGACCGCCATAGGCGAGACGAAGATCGTCGCGCCGAGAAAACCAGATAAGAGTGGTGGAAGGCCCTTCTCTCCGGCCCATCGGATATGCCAGACGCGCTCTTCCCCGATGTGATCGAGACGGAGCGCGCCCGGTGCCGGTCAGGCTGCCTGGACAGCTCCGAGAAACTCCTCGATCATGCCCTTCAGTTTTGCCGACCCTTCAGTCAGCACCTTCGAGGCGGCGAGGACTTCGCCGGACGCTGACCCCGTCTGGCCGGCGGCCTGCTGAACACCCACGATATTGCGGCTGAGTTCGGTCGTGCCGGCGGTTGCCTGGTCGACATTGTGCGCGATCTTGCTGGTGGAGCTCGATTGTTTATCAACAGCGCTGGAGATCCCCGCAGAAATCATGCCGATTTCTTCGATGACCTTGCCGATGCTGTGAATGGCTTCCACCACGATGTTTGTCTGCTCCTGCACGTCGGCGATCTGCTTGGCAATTTCCCCGGTCGCCTGTCCGGTCTGATTGGCGAGGCCCTTGACCTCGCTTGCCACGACCGCGAACCCCTTGCCAGCCTCGCCCGCCCGCGCTGCCTCGATGGTGGCGTTCAAGGCGAGAAGATTGGTCTGTGCCGCGATGCCATTGATCAGATTGCTGACATCGCCGATCTTCTGGACAGCCAGCGCCAATTTTCCAGCGACCTCCGAGGCGCGCCCGGCCTGCAGGGCGGCATTTTCGGAAATCCGCGATGCGGTCGAGACCTGGTGGCCGATTTCACTGATCGAGCTGTGCAATTCCGACGCCGCCGCGGCGATGGCGCGAACATTGGCGGAAGCCTGTTCCGACACCATACCCACGTTCGAGGCCTCGCGGTCGGTCTGGGTGGCGGCTGCGCTGAGCCCGTCGGCGGTGCCTTCCAATTGCTTGGCTGCAATCGTCACCGTCTCCACGGCCTGCGAGGCGGCGCGGTCGAAATCCGTCGTCAACCTTTCCACCCGCTGGGCACGTTCCGACTGGGCTTGCTGGTGGGCCTGATCCTGCGCCAGCTTCTGTTCCTTGAGCCGGCTGCGGAAGACTTCCAGCGCCCGTGCCATCACGCCCATTTCGTCCTGGCGCTCGCGATCAGCAATGGTGATGTCCAATCGCCCTTCCGACAGGTCGCCAAACACCGTTTTGAGGCGCGCCAATGGCGCCACGATCGAGCGCGTCGTCAGCAGTGCGATCACCAGCGAGAGAACGAGGCTGCACAGCAAAACGGCGAACACGACGCGCGCCATGAAGTCCCATTTGCCTTGAATGGCAACCGCACTTGCATTCAGACGTTCCGTCTGAAGGGGCAGAATTCCGGTGCCGTTGCCTTCAAGACGATTGAGGATCTTGTCGGCCAGAGGAACGGCTTCCTTGGAAAGCAATTGCAAGGGAATGTTCCAGCCATCGCTCTGGCGGATCGCCAGGATGGCGTCCGCGCGCTGGCGCATTTCCGCGCGCAGGCTGGTGATAGCAGGCAATCTCGCCCGCTGATCCTCGACCAGCCCGCCTGCCGCTGCTTCCAGCGCCTCGCGCCCTCGGGTCGCGGCAGCCCAGCTGTCTTCAAAAGCTTTCAAGCCCTTGGGGGACGCCGATACCAGATAGCCACGCAGTGCGGCAGCAGCGCCGGCGGTATTGGCGCGCAGATCGGCCATGTAACGCAGATGCAGCGCCGTTCCGTCGGCGCGCTTCGTCTCCGCTTCCATCAATGCGGTTGCCTCGGCGAAATGCTTCTGCAACCGAGGTTCCAGCTCATCGTTCAGCATGCGGTTGGCAGGCATCGCCTCCACCGTACCGACGATCGCTGCGATTTTTTCCTGAACGGATTTCAATTGATCAAGATCGGAGCGGATGGCGCGCCAGCTCGCAGCATCATCCTGATGGCGAAAACTGGGAGCCAGACGATCTAAACCAGCAGCCGAGGCTGAAATGGCCTTCCACACCGCCACACGATGCTCGTTATGCGAGGAATCCCCTGACAGAACGGTTGCCTGCGTATCGGCCATCGAGACATGGATCTGCTTGGCCAGATTTGACAGATGGATGGTGACCGGGACGCGATAATCGGTAATCTCGTCAATGGAGGTCTTGACCTCCTGACCTTGAACAAAAATGGTCACGCAAATGGCAGCCAGCGTCACGCCGATTGCAGCAAAGCTTGAAATCAGGCGACCACTGACGCCAAATCGTTGCAGAATTTTCATAAGCGAGTCCTCCGGCCCTATGGTGTTCCAACCCAAAGCGACTTTATGAAGCACGCATCTTAATTGTTTGTTGATGGTGTCACGGCGTCGTGAAGGGAATTTGATCCATGCGCTGGCTGCCGGCTTGCGCTGACCTGATCTGCAGCTCCGACGTTCTGGTCCCGATGCGCCATTTTCCGGTCGCGCGTGACCACAATCTGCGCCATACAGGCGATCGTTTGATCCCTTTTCGGTCGCCAGATGATGGTCTCCTGTTTATGGCGCGCTCCGCGCGGTTATGGCATCGGTCATCGCCATCGACGGGAAACAGGCAAGGGCAGGGCGCAAGCTGGTGATTGATAGCGTGGAAAAATCAGATAATTGCGACGCTTGGCGCTTCTCGGTCGCCCCCATGATGGATTGGACGGACCGGCACTGCCGCGTCTTCCATCGTCAGATGACGCGCCGCGCCCGCCTCTATACCGAGATGGTGACAACAGGCGCCGTCATTCATGGCGAGCGTGAGAAATTGCTCGGGTTTTCACCGCAGGAGCAGCCGCTGGCCCTCCAGCTTGGCGGCAGCGTTCCTATCGAGCTTGCCCGGGCAGCGCGCATTGGTGAAGGCTTTGGCTATAGCGAAATCAATCTCAATGTCGGTTGCCCGTCGGACCGCGTGCAGAACGGGCGCTTCGGGGCCTGCCTGATGGCAGAACCGGCGCTCGTGGGTGAGTGCGTCGCGGCGATGAAGGCGGCAGTTTCAATTCCCGTCACTGTCAAATGCCGCATCGGCATCGATGATCAGGACCCGGCCGAGGCGCTTCATACATTGACGCAAACGCTTGTTGCGGCAGGTGTCGATGTGCTCATCGTTCACGCCCGCAAGGCCTGGCTGAAAGGATTGTCGCCGCGCGAGAACCGCGAGATACCGCCACTGGATTACCCGCTCGTCTATCGTCTGAAACAGGCGTTTCCGCGATTGCCCGTGGTTATCAATGGCGGCATCACCACGCTCGATGATGTCGATCAACATCTTGCCCATGTTGATGGCGTGATGCTCGGGCGCGCTGCCTACCATCAGCCGGAATTGCTGCTCGACGTTGATCGACGTTTTTTCGGGCAGAAAAACCCGCATGATGATGCGTCAGCAGCGCTTGATGCCTGCGTCCCCTACATCGAAGGCCAGTTGGCGCGCGGCGTCAGGCTGTCGGCGGTAACGCGCCACCTCCTGGGGCTTTTTGCCGGCCGCCCCGGCGCCCGATCCTTCCGCCGCCATCTGGCTGACAGGGCGGTGAAGGAGGGCGCGGGCTGTGAGGTTGTTCGCGAGGCGATGGCCTTTGTCAGCAGGAGTGGTGAGGAGATGGCAGCGCGGGTGAATGCAGCCTGAAATCACGCCGCATGGCCCTCGTTATCCGGCCGGTGCACCGGTGATTGCCGCCACCACGACGAGAGCGAGTAGAAAACTGATTTCGGCAGCTTGTTGCGTCGCACCGGCAATGTCGCCGGTCTGCCCGCCAAGGTGACGCTTGGCAAGCCGGCCACCGGCGTGACCTGCCATGAGACTGCCGGCAAGCCCTGCGATAAAGGGCGGCATGCCGAGTGCAGGTGCGACGAGGAGGCCCACAAGGGCAATGGCGATGATTGCCGTCAATGTGAAGCGGCGCATATCGGGGGCGCCGGTGGCAAACGCGGCCCCATCGCTGTGCGCCGGTGGCAGCGCGACTGCTAACCATAACGCCACCACCCGCGACAAACCGCCGCTCGCGATCATGACAAGCGCTGTTGCCATAGCGCCGCTGCGCTCGACGAGGCTTGCCAGCAGGGCAACGCGCAACATCAGGCTGAACACCAGCGCAACCGTGCCATAGGTGCCGATGCGGCTGTCGCGCATGATGGCGAGCTTGTCATCGCGATTGGCGCCGCCGCCAATGCCATCGGCCGTGTCGGCAAGACCATCCTCGTGGAAGGCGCCCGTCGACCAGGTGAGGGCGAGAACGGCGAGGATCGCAGCGATCAGCGGCGACAGCCCTAAACCCAGCATCATCATGAGCACGAGCGCACCGATGCTGTGCAATAGCATGCCGGCGAGCGGCAGCATCGGCGCGGCGCGTGCGAAATCCGGCCGCCCATGCGGATCATCCTCGAAGGGCAGGGGAGGCAGCGGCAGCCGCGAGAAGAAGCGCAGCAGAACGGCCAGGTCGATGAGCGCTCTGCGCAGTGCATGCAGAAATATCGACCGTCTCTGCGCCTGGTTATCATCGCCCATGACAGGTTGCCTCTTTGTCTTTGGCGATATAGGAGGCTCAACCGCCTGCGGTCCAGTCTCGAACCGGAATG
>JAKFVK010000254.1 GCA_021732205.1 Hyphomicrobiales bacterium
GCCTTGACGCGGCAATCCTCGCCGAGCCCGAGCGCCATGAGCAGATACTTGCCGACAATGATGCAGCGCTCCGCGCGGCTGGCCATTGGGGCGTGCCGACTTTTGTTTTGAGCGGCGAGCCGTTCTTCGGTCAGGATCGCTTCGACGTGCTCATGTGGCGGTTGAATGAGAAGGGCTTGAAGCGGCGGTTAGCCATATAAAGGCCGCTGGTGTGCTCACACCTTGCCGCGAACGACGCCGTCCTTGATGAAAACGCGCAAGGGGGTTGTGCCGCTGTCTTTGCCATCGCGCGAACGCCATCGCCCCTGATCACACAATATGCCGCCCTGGACAAAGGAGGCGCTGAAATCGACCGTATTTTCAAACCGCCGGCCATCCGACAGAACGGCAACGAAGTCAGTCATGCAAATCGCCCCCTTGATCGCCGGGCGATACTCCTCGATCATCACCCCGCCGCCACCCGTGCTTTCGAAGCGCTCCGGCAGGATCGGCCAATGATCGAAAGTCTCTTCCGCGCTGACCACGATAGGGGCAGCCAGAAGAGCTAGGCTGACGAGTGTTTTTGCCAGATGCCCGATATGTCTTGAAACGCTCATGGTGATCTCCTTTGTCTGGTTACTGCGCCGACAGTGGAATGGATGCACACGAGGCTCAGAAATTAATTGATCGACCGCGTGACGCCGTGCCTGCGCCTCCTTTCACAGTTTGACAGGCCTTCCATTGCGTGCTGCGATCACGCTATTGTATTTTGGCGTTGCACTACCGGGAGGGCTGGATGTTTCGTTTCGTGGCTGCCGCCATCGCTGCGCTGATCGCGCTTGTCGCGACACCCCTTGCGGCTCAAACCAAGGTCAGCATCGGCTTTTCGGGCTGGACCGGCTTTGCCCCGCTTGTGTTGGCCAAGGAAGCCGGGATATTCGCCAAAAACGGCCTCGACATCACCTTGAAGAAGATCCCGCAAGCCAGCCGCCATCTCGCCATGGCAGCAGGTGACATCCAGTGCGCGGCAACGACGGTTGAAACCTGGATTGTGTGGAATGCGGCCGGCATTGCCAGCACACAGATTTTTCAGATGGATAAATCCTACGGCGCCGACGGCATGGCGGTGCGCGGCAATATTGCCTCAATCAAGGATTTGAAGGGAAAGCAGGTTGCCGCCTCCGCTCCCGGTACCGCGCCCTATTTCACGCTTGCCTGGTTTTTGAAAAAGAACGGGCTTTCCGTCAAGGATGTGACGGTCGTCAACATGGAGCCAGGCCCCGCCGCCCAGGCTTTCATCGCCGGACAGAATGACGTTGCGATGACCTATGAACCCTATCTTTCGGCGGTCCGCGATAAGCCGGAAGCCGGCAAGATCATCGCCACCACGCTGGACTATCCCATGATCATGGACACGTTCGGCTGCACGCCGAAATTCCTCGCCGAGAATGAGGCTGCGGCCAAAGCGCTGGCGAAGAGCTATTTCGAGGCGGTCGCCCTGATCAAATCGGATCAGTCGAAAGCCTATGACATCATGGGCGCCGACGTGAAGCAGAGCGGCGAACAGTTTGGCAATTCGGCGAAATATCTGCGCTGGCAGGACAAGGATGCCAACAAGGCCTTCTTTGCCGGCGATTTCAAGTCGTTCTCCAGGGAAGCTGCCGATCTCCTTCTGGAAATTGGTGTCATCAAGCAGATACCCGATCTGACCAGGCTGGCGGATACGCGCTTTCTCGACTGATGGCGAGCGCTCGTGCTTTTGCGATGTCGACAGTCCGGCATGTCCTGACACGCTGGGCCCATACATGTATCTGATCTCATGAAACCGCTTGAGCCCATTTCCTTTGGCGCGCGCCTGGCGTTGGGTCTGTTGTTCTTCGTCGTTTTTGTTGCCGCATGGTCCCTGGCGACATTCGGTGGCTACGTGTCGAAGACATTCCTCGCCGATCCGCTGACGATGATCGACGAGGGGCGTATCCTCATCGTGCGCTATGGCTTTCTGGGCGATATTGCCATCACCATCTGGCGGGTCGTCGGCGGTTTCGTTCTGGCGGCGGCCGTTGCTGTTCCCCTCGGTGTGCTGATGGGGGCCTACAAGCCGGTCGAGGCGCTGCTGGAGCCGTTTATATCGTTTGCCCGCTATCTCCCGGCTTCGGCCTTCATCCCCCTTCTTATTCTCTGGGCTGGAACCGGCGAGCTGCAAAAACTGCTCGTCATCTTCATCGGCTCGTTTTTTCAGCTCGTTCTGATCATCGCCGTGACAGTTGGTGGCACGCGGCGCGATCTCGTCGAGGCAGCGCTGACGCTGGGCGCGAAGGATAGCCGCATCCTCACCCGCGTGCTGTTGCCGGCCGCAGGTCCGCAGATCGCCGAGACCTTGCGCCTTGTCCTTGGCTGGGCCTGGACCTATGTCATCGTTGCCGAACTCATCGGCTCGTCTGCCGGTATCGGCCACATGATCATCGACAGCCAGGCCTTGCTCGCAACCGGCCAGATCATTTTCGGCATTATCGTCATCGGCATCATCGGGCTTGTGTCCGATTTTCTGTTCAAGGCGCTCAATCGCCGCCTGTTCGCGTGGAGCACGTTGTGAGCAAGCTCAGCGTCGAAAACGTGTCGCGGCAGTTTCCCGCTCCCAGGGGCGGTGCGCCCGTGCCGGCGCTGCTGCCGGTCGATTTGACGGTCGCCGACAATGATTTTCTCGTCCTGCTCGGACCCTCGGGATGTGGCAAATCAACCCTGCTGCGCCTGATCGCCGGGCTTGATCGCCCGACGACGGGGCGCATCCTGCTTGACGGCAGACCGGTGAGCGCGCCCGGTCCTGATCGCGGCATGGTGTTCCAGTCCTATACGCTGTTTCCGTGGCTGACGGTTGCAGACAACATCGCCTTCGGCCTGCGTGAAAAAGGCCTGGACGAGGCGAGCGTCAAACCGATTATCTCCGACTGGCTGGAGCGTATTGGCCTGGCGGGTTTTGGCAACCACTACCCCAAGCAGCTTTCCGGCGGCATGCAGCAGCGAACCGCCATCGCCCGGGCGCTGGCAACCGATCCGACGATCCTTCTTCTCGATGAACCCTTCGGCGCGCTTGATAATCAAACACGTGGATTGATGCAGGAAATGCTGTTGTCGATCTGGGAGAAGCAGAAAAAAACGGTGGTATTCGTCACTCATGATATTGAAGAGGCGGTTTTTCTGGCCTCGCGCGTGATCGTCATGACCGCTCGACCGGGCCGGATCAAGGCGGAAATCGCCATCGATCTTGCCCATCCACGCCACTATACAGTGAAAACAAGCAGCGAATTTTCAGCTCTTAAGGCGCGTTTGACGGAAGAAATCCGCTCGGAGGCCTTGCTGGCCGCGCATGTTTAACAAATGATATAAAGAAAAATCGCCGTTTTACGAAAATTAAAACATAACTTTATCCAATCCGGGAAGTTTACCTCACGGAAAGAGATATAGCCGATAACGTCCTCAACAACAAAACGTGAAGTGGGGACGTGTTATGATCAAATGTAAGTCAACGAAGTCGATTCAATTTTGCTTTACTAAGATTGTTGAATGGGGTGCGCCAGTTGTAGCTTCGGTTGCAACGCTATGCGGCGCCACGTTGGCGGGTAGCGCGCCGGCGCACGCCCACGTCAAATGGTTCGCCACGTTTGATGTGGCAGCCGAACCCATGCCTCTGTCGCAGGTGCTGACCCCTGTTTTTTGGGCAGCTTTAGCCTTTGCGGCGCTGGTTCTAGCGCTGATCAGCCTGGTTGAGGATCAGAAACTCGGGCAATGGTCGCACCACATCATGAATTCGCTGACAGCGCCGTTCGAAGGACGAATGGATGACGTCATGCGGGCCGGCACGGCGGTGTTTTTCGTCTGCCTGTGGGTGATTGGTGGCATCTATCTGACGCCTGAACTGAAAACGACCAGCGAATGGGTGCCATGGCTGCAATTTGCCATTGCTGCGTCGCTGTTCTTTAAGGTGACCATGCCCTTTGCGACGATTGGCATCTTCGCGCTGTGGTGCTTGGCGGTCCAGCAATATGGCCTCTTCCATATGCTTGACTACCCGATCTTTCTGGCAACTGCGGTCTATTTTACACTTTTTGCCTGCAGCAATCCTTATCTGCGCGAAATGCGCATGCCCGTTCTGCGCTGGGGCGCGGCGATCACCTTGATGTGGGCCAGCATCGAGAAATTCGCCTATCCGCACTGGACGACACCAGTCTTGATCGCCAAACCTTATCTCGCCGCCGGCTTCGATGCCGATACATTCATGACGCTGGCCGGTGTGGTTGAATTCGGCCTTGCCTTCGCTCTCATCTGCTCGCCTTTGGCGCGCCGCCTCGGAGCGCTGGCTCTGGCCGTTCTCTTCATTGCCGCGGTCATTCCCTTCGGCAAGATCGACGCTATCGGCCACCTCGTCATCATCCTGATTTTGGTAACCATCATCGGTGAACGGCGCCAGCAGGATCGTACCAATTTTCTCACCTGGGCGCGGACCTCCCAGTTGAAGTTTGCCGCACTCGCGGGCTTCTTCCTGTGCTACTACATGGGTCATGCGGCGCTGTTCAACCACAACAATGCCGGTCACAGCATAGCGCTGATCGGCAAGGCAAACGCGGCGGCGAGCGCGGAGATTTGCACACATGACCATGGCGATGAGGTTCATGGCGATCATGACCACGCCCATGATGGCCATGACCATAGTGACCATGTTCACCCGCCGGGTACCAAACCGCATAGCCATTGACGCAGCTTGCAGGCGCAGGCCTGTCAGCCCATCGGCACCGCAACGCTCTGCCCGCCATCAACGGGCAGGGCGATGCCTGTAATAAAGCGAGCGTCGTTGGAAGCCAGGAACGCTGCCGCATGGGCAATGTCGAACGCCGTTCCCATCCGCCCCATTGGCACGGCGCGGTTGCGGGCTGCCACCATCTCGTCAATCGAGGCGTAATTGCCGGCAATCTGCTTGTAGATCATCGGTGTGTCGATGAGGCCGGGCAGGATGGTGTTGGCGCGGATGCCGTGGGGGGCATATTGAACGGCGAGGGCGGAGGTTGCCTGCACGATGGCAGCCTTTGACGCATAATAGGAAAAATAGGGGTAGCCGACGAAACGGATCGCCGCGAGCGACGCGATGTTGAGGATGACGCCCTGCTTGCGGGCGATGAAATGCGGCAGCAGGCAGCGGCAGGTGCGGTAGACGGAGCCGAGATTGATGTCGATCGAGCGTGTGAAATCCGCTTCGGCAAGATCGATCGGACTGCCATTGACGACGACGCCGACATTATTGTGAAGGATGTCGATGGCGCCGAAATATCGAAGCGCGGTCGCTGTTGCCGCCTCGACGCTCGCAAGGTCGGTGACATCGGCGGCAAGCGCGATCACCGCGCCACCTTCGCCAGCGATGATCGCGGCGGTTTCTTCCGCCGCCGGCAGCGCGATGTCGACGGCGATGATTTTTGCGCCTTCCCGGGCGAAGGTGACGGCGGTGGCCTTGCCATTGCCCCAGCCCGGTCCGCTTGAGCCGGCGCCGAAGACGATGGCTGTCTTGCCGTCAAGCCGACCCGCCATATCATGCACTCCTATAGAAACCCGATGGAAATCCACGGCACGGCAGCAACCACACCAAGGCCGACCAGAAGCGCCAGCATATAGGCCCAGATCGGTGCGATACCCTCATCAGGATGCACCTTGCCGATGGCACAGGCGGCATAATAACCAACGCCAAAGGGCGGCGCGAAGAGCCCGAGCCCCATGGCAAGGATCACCACCATGGCGTAGTGGACCTCATGAACGCCGACCGTTTTGGCGATGGGAAAGAGCAGTGGTCCAAACAGGACGATTGCCGGAATACCCTCAAGCACGCTGCCAAGAATTACAAAGGCGATAATCGATACAATGAGAAACCCGGCGACCCCGCCCGGCAATGTCGTCATGAAGGTGGCTAGGGTTCGCGAGAAACCCGATTGCGTCAGCCCCCACGCCATGGCTGACGCCGCGCCGATGATGAAGAGAATGGCGCCCGACAGCGTCGCCGTTTCAACCAGCATGGGCTGCAGGCGCCGAAAATCAAACTGACGGTAGATCAGGAGCCCGGCGATGACGGTATAGCCGATGCCGATGGTCGACACTTCGGTGGCCGTTGCCACGCCTTCGACCACTGCCGCGCGGATGATGAAGGGGAGAGCCAGCGCCGGCACGGCGATCACAAAGCTTCGGACGATTTCGCCACCAGTCGCTCGCCTGACTCGCGACAGGTCATCGCTGCGGTAGCGCCACGCCACCACCACGCAAAGCCCGATTGCCAGCACCAGCCCCGGCAGCAAGCCCCCCGTGAACAGGGCAGCAATCGACACGCCCGTCACCGAGCCGATGGTAATCAGCACGATTGAGGGCGGGATCGTCTCGGTCTGCGCCCCTGTAGCCGACAGCAGCGCGACGAGATCGCCCGGCTTGGCGCCGCGCGCTTTCATCTCAGGGAACAAGGCCGGTGCGACGGCTGCCATGTCAGCGGCCTTCGAGCCGGAGATACCCGAGACGAGATACATGGCACCGATCAGCACATAGGAAAGCCCGCCGCGCACATGGCCGAGCAGCGAGGCAAGAAACGTCACCATGGCGCGCGCCATGCCCGTCATCTCAATGAGCAGGCCGAGGAAGACAAACAGCGGCACCGCCAGCAGAATGAGATGGCTCATGCCCTCGTCCATGCGCCCGACCATGACCATCGTCGGCACGCGCGTGGTGAGCGCGATGAAGCCGAAGGTGGCGATGGCAAACGCAAAGCCGATGGGAACGCCCAACAACACGGCGCCAAGCACGATGACGACAAAGAAGATGACGAGGTTGCCATAACCCAATGTCTTGAAGCCCGGTCCGGCGAATTTGAAGGCAAGCACAATCAGGGCAAGGCCGCCGAGCGTCAGGACCGCATGTGACAGGCGCGATTCCAGAACCAGACGATTGACCCCGAAGATGAGCATGAGAACAACGCCGCAGGGGAAGGCGGCAGCTCGCCACGAGCCCGACAATTCGAGGGCGGACGTAGTGATAAAGCTCTCCTCGTAGGCGTATTCGATGGCCGATGGCAGCACGAGGACGAGGAAGCCCAGACACACCGCCAGAGCCAGCGTGTCGAAGAATGCCTGGCGATGGGCGCCGAAATAGGCGACGAGCGCCGTCATGCGCATATGGGCGTTGGCGCGCACGGCAATCACCGCGCCAAACATGGCGAGCCACAGGAAGAGCGTCGAGGCCAGTTCATCCGACCACGTCAGAGGACGGTGCAGGACATAGCGCGCGAAGACCCCGGCAAGCAGGACAATGACTTCAGCAATAACCAGAAGGGCTGCCAGCCATGCAATGCACGCGCCGAGAGCGTTATCGAAGCGGCTGACCTGCCGCCTCCAGCCGCTTTCGTAGTCCTGTGGCTTTCGCTCAGCTGCTCCTGCGATATCCATGATCTTGTGTCAGCTGAGTTTGCCGACGGCCGTCTCCAGGATCGTCCATGCTTCATCGCCGAATTTCTGCTTCCATTCGCCGTAGAACCCGGCGCTGCGCAGCTTTTCGCGGAAGGCCGCCGGATTGACGTCGTTGAATTTCAGACCCTTCGTCGTCAGCGTCTCGCGCAGGCCCTTCGTCAGCTCGGCGACGTCAGCGCGTTCCGCCACCGCTCCCGCATTGAGATTCTTCGCAACAATCTCCTGAATATCCTTCGGCAGAGCCTCCCAATTGCGGCGGTTGGCAAGCACCCAGAAGCCGTCCCACATATGGTTGGTGGTCGAGCAATTGGTCTGCACCTCGTAGAGCTTGCCCGTGTCGATGATGGCCAGCGGGTTTTCCTGCCCGTCGACGATTTTCGACTGCAGCGCCGAGTAGACCTCGTTGAAGTTGATGGTCGTTGGCGCCGCGCCGAAGGCCTTGAACATCGATGTCCAAAGAGGCGCAGGCGGCACGCGCAGCTTCACCCCTTCGAAATCACCAGGCGTCAGGATCGGTTTGGTGCTGGTGGTTGTCTGGCGAAAGCCATTATCCCATGGCTTGTCCATGGCAAGGATCTGCCGGCTCTTGGCGATTTCACCTCGGATATAGGCGCCAAGCGGCCCGTCCATCGCCTTCCATACCGTGTCATAGCTGTCGAAGGCAAAGCCGACGCCATTGATGGCGGCAGCCGGCACCAGCGTTGACAGGATGAGGCCGGACAGGGTGAAGAAATCAACGCCGCCATTGCGGATTTGTCCCAGCGTATCGGTGTCGGACCCAAGCTGGCTCGATGGGAAGATCTGGAACTCGAACCGCCCGCCCGTTTCCGTTTTGATGCGGTCAGCAGCTTCTTGCAGGCGCTTGTTGAGCGGATGCGTCAACGCCAGATTATTGGCAAATTTATAAGTGAATTCAGCCGCATGCGCGCGCCCGATGGCGAATGTCGAAATGCTGGCGGCAGTGCCCGCGAGGACGCTTCGGTTGAACAGGCGACGCGATAATGCGTAAGTTGTTTTTGTGCTCATGGTCATTTCCTCACCGGTTGTCGCAGCGCGTCGATCGTTTGCAGGTGCCGAAGCGTCAGCTTTGAATAAGCACGACTATTGAGAGGCAGGGTGTGGGCTGTCAATCGCTTTCAACGCCGAACACGGCGATCACGCGCTCTGTGCGCTCTCCCTTGCAGCCCGTGCGCAAGAGAGCGAAGATGGCGCTTTGCGAAAGACCTGAAAAAGAGGAAACGTCATGAGCCCGCATAAAGCTTCGATCGTCGGCTGGTCGCATTCGAATTTCGGCAAGCTCGACGATGCCGACAGCGAAGCGTTGATCGCTCGCGTCGCCTCGGGCGCGCTGGAGCATGCCGGCGTCACCCCCCAGGATATCGATTTCATCTCTGTCGGCGTCTATAATAACGGCTTCAGCAAGCAGGGTTTCGAGGGCGCGCTGGTGGCGCTCGCCATTCCCGAACTGGCGCAGACGCCGGCGATCCATGTCGAGAATGCGTGCGCGACCGGTTCAGCGGCGATCCATACCGCCCTTGATTTCATCGAAAGCGGGCGCGGCCGCATTGCCCTGGTCGTTGGTGCCGAGAAGATGACAGCAACACCAACTGCCGAGGTCGGCGACATTCTTCTCTCCGCCAGCTATCGCCGCGAGGAAGCAGCTGTCGATGCGGGATTTGCCGGCATTTTCGGCAAGATCGCTTCGCATTATTTTCAGCGCAACGGAGACCGCAGCGCCGAACTGGCGATGATTGCCGCCAAGAACCACGTGAATGGCACGCGCAACCCTTACGCCCACATGCGCAAGGATTTTGGCTTCGACTTCTGTAATACTATTTCTGACAAGAACCCCTACGTTGCCGGACCGCTGCGCCGCACTGATTGCTCGCTCGTTTCCGATGGCGCGGCAGCGCTCGTGCTTGCCGATGCCGAGACAGCGGCAACCATGGCGCGCGCGGTCAATTTCCGCGCCCGTGAGCACGCCAATGATTTTCTGCCCCTGTCGCGCCGCGATCCGATTGCCTTTGATGGTGCGCGGCGCGTCTGGGCGAAGGCGCTCGAACAGGCAGGGCTGTCGATCCATGACCTCGACCTTGTCGAGACCCATGATTGTTTTACCATCGCCGAGATGATCGAATACGAGGCGATGGGTTTGGCCGCGCCTGGCGAGGGTTGGAAAGTGGTGCGCGAAGGGACCGCCACGCGCGAGGGTAAATTGCCGGTGAACCTGTCGGGCGGCCTCAAATCAAAGGGTCACCCCATCGGCGCGACCGGCGTCTCCATGCATGTGATGGCAGCGATGCAGGTGATGGGCGAGGCGGTCGACATGCAGAAATCTGGGGCCAATATTGCCGGCGTCTTCAACATGGGTGGCGCTGCGGTCGCCAATTACGTGTCGATCCTGGAGCGCGGCAAATGACCGTTTCTGCGCCCAAGGGTGGGGTGGCGTCTCATTCGCTGCGGGTGATGAACCTCGCCCATCTGGTGCGCCAGAATGCAAGGCGCTTTCCCGATCTGCCGGGCCTCATCTGGGGCGAGCGGCGTTGGAGCTGGCGCGAGATTGAAGCGGATGTATCAGCCCTTGCCGCAGCTCTCGCCGCAAACGGGATCGGCAAGGGTGACCGGGTGTTGGTTCACTCGAAGAATACCGCCCAGATGTTCTATGCGATCTTCGCTGTCTTTCGTCTGGGTGCGGTATGGGTGCCAACCAATTTCCGCCTGCTGCCCGATGAGGTGACCTATCTGGCGCAGTTCTCGGGCGCCAAAGCCTTTCTCTGCCATGGCGATTTTCCCGGTCACGCAGCGGCGATCAAGGCCGGTGTTCCCGGCGTTGAACATATCTGGCGCCTGGATGAGCAAAGCCGCGACAGCCATTTTGGTGATGGCAATCTGAGCGATCTGATGGCCCCCTATCACGGCACGACGATGGCCGATTGTCCGGTTGAGCGCGATGACCCGTGCTGGTTCTTTTTTACCTCCGGCACGACCGGTCGCTCGAAAGCCTCTGTTCTCACCCATGGCCAGATGGGATTCGTACTCACCAATCATCTGAGCGATCTGCTGCCCGCCATCACCGAGAAGGATGCCTCGCTTGTCGTCGCGCCGCTCAGCCACGGCGCGGGCGTCCATCAACTCAACATCGTGGCGCGCGGCGCTCCAACGATTCTTCTGCCAGGCGAGCGCTTCGATGTGGCGCAGGCCTGGCAACTGATCGAAGAATATCGCGTGACCAATCTCTTCACCGTGCCCACCATTCTGAAGATGCTGGTCGAGCATCCCGCTGTCGACCAGCACGATCATCGCCAACTGCGCTACGTCATCTATGCGGGTGCGCCGATGTATCGCGAGGATCAAAAATTCGCCCTCAAGAAGCTCGGCCCCGTCATCGTCCAGTATTTCGGCCTGGGTGAAGTGACTGGCAATATCACGGTTCTGCCGACCTATCTCCATGAGGCCGAGGACAGCGCTCAGCTGAAGCTTGGCACCTGTGGCATCGAGCGCACCGCGATGCAGGTGTCGATCCAGGATGACAGCGGGCGCGAACTGGCGCCTTTCGAAACCGGCGAAATCTGCGTCATCGGGCCGGCGGTCTTTGCCGGTTACTATGACAACCCCGAGGCCAACGCGAAGGCCTTCCGCGATGGCTGGTTTCGCACCGGCGACCTTGGCCACATGGATGAGCAAGGCTTTGTCTATATCACGGGCCGCGCCTCCGACATGTACATTTCCGGCGGTTCCAATATCTATCCCCGTGAGATCGAGGAGAAAATTCTCACCCACCCGGCAATTGCCGAAGTAGCGGTGCTCGGCCTGCCTGATCCGATGTGGGGCGAGATTGGGGTGGCGGTATGCGTGGCGCGCGAGGGGCAAGCAGTCAGCGCCGAGGCGCTTGTCGAATTCCTGGCGCCGAAAGTCCCGCGCTACAAACTGCCGCGTCATGTCTTCTTCTGGGAGGCCTTGCCCAAATCAGGTTACGGCAAAGTGCCAAAGCGTCTCGTTCGTGACGAGATCGAGGCGCGCGGCATTCTGGCTGACCTTGCGGTTGCCAGCAAGAAGCGAGCGTCGTGACCGTCTCGAGCCTTCCGCGCTTTGTCCGCCAGCCCGGTCCGCCGGAAACCGAACGCATGGTTGCCATTGCGGCCGGTGGCAGCCGCTTCGATCTCAAACTCGATGCCGGACTGCCGCTGCTGGAGGCCGTGCACCGCGGCTTCACGAAAGAGGGTTTTGAGAGCGGCGCCTGCGACCTTGACGGCGTGACCCTCGCGCGCCTCAGCTATTGCATTCCGGCGCTGTCGAAGACACCGGATCATGTGGCATTCTACAGCGACACCTACCGTCCTGCCGGCCCGACAATGATCAGTCGCGGAACATTGACGTTTGGGCGACGCGACGCAGCCCCGTTCTTCCATGCTCACGCTTTGTGGCGGGAGGCTGACGGGAAATTCATGGGCGGGCACATCCTGCCTGAACAGACCTTTCTTGCAAAGCCGGCAACGGTACGCGCCATCGGTTTGAGCGGCGCGCTGTTTGACGCAGGTCCAGACGCTGAAACCGGCTTCAAGATTTTCTCGCCTGTCATCGCTCCGGCGGCGCCAGCAGACGGCCCGTTCGTGGGCGTCTTTGCGATCCGCTTGCGCCCCAACAGCGATTTTTGCGGCAGCCTTGAAAAGCTGTGCGCCGATCATGGGATCAGCCATGCTGTCCTGCGCGGTGGTGTGGGCAGCACGATTGGCGTGCGCTTCGAAGATGGTCGCGAAGCTCCTAATTTTGCCACCGAAATCTTTGTCCGCGAGGGGCGGATCACGCCGGGTGCGGATGGCAGGCCTGAGGCCAGCGTCGATGTCGGTCTGATCGATTATCAGGCGCAGATTTTCGAAGGCCGCTTCAAGCGCGGCGACAACCCTGTGCTCATCACCTTCGAAATCATCCTTGAGACCGACCGACCATGGCCGGCCTGATGGAAATCCGCTCCGCTATCGTCACGGGTGCAGCCTCAGGCATTGGTCTTGCCACAACAACGACCCTGCTGGAGGCTGGCTGGCAGGTGGCGGGTTTTGATCGCGATGGTAACGCCCTTGCGGCAGCGATGGAGCGCCTGCGCGCCTATCACGGCAGGGTGCGTCTGCACCCGCTCGATATCACCGATGAAGCCGCGAGCAAGGCGGCGATCAGCGAGATCATGGACGGTTTCGGACTCTTGCGCGGGGTGGTCACGAGCGCCGGCATCGCCAGCAACACCTCTTTTTTTGACACCACACCTGACCTTATGCGGCGCATGAACGATGTGAATGTCATCGGCAGTTTCCTCACCGCCAGGATCGCTGCCGAGACAATGCGCGACAATGGGGGAGGGGCCATCGTCCTCATCGCGTCGGTGTCGGGTCTTGTTGGCAATCGTGGCCGCACAGCCTATGGCGCCTCGAAGGGCGCTATCGTCAATCTGACGCGTATCATGGCCGTCGAACTTGCAGCTCACCGCATCCGCGTGAACGCCATCGCGCCCGGACCCATCGATACAGCCATGGCGCGCCAGGTTCATTCAGCCAGGGTGCGGGCCGAATGGTGCGACAAGGTGCCAATGGGTCGATACGGCACGCCACATGAGGTGGCGCAAGCCGCCCGGTTTCTCCTGGACGAGCAGCAGTCGGGTTATATCACCGGACAGGTTCTCGCAGTCGATGGCGGCTTTTCCATTACCGGCCTCAATGGTGGCGACGAAACGCCTTAAACCCACATGTGATGGCACGCATCGAGCGCAGGCGCATGCAGGTAAAATGAAAGAGCCGGTTCCTGCGAACCGGCTCCCATGTCAAATCCCAGCTTGGCCGGCGCTTATGAGGCCGACGACGCACTCGCCCGGCGCCGGCGCAATGCGGCGATCTGCTCGGTCACAATCGGCCAGAACAGAAGCAGGAGCGCGATCACCATCAGCGAACCGACCAACCCGTTGGACCAGAACACCGACAGACTTCCCTCATAGCCGAGAATGGCCTGACGGAACGATGACTCCGTGCGATCGCCAAGGACGATCGCCAGAACCAGCGGTGCGATCGGATAATCAAGCTTCTTGAAGATATAGCCGATGATGCCGAAAATCACCATTTCCCAGATATCAAAGCCTGAATTGCGCACGGTGTAGGCGCCGATGGCGCAGATGATGAGAATGATCGGCGCAACAACAGAGAACGGAATGCGCAGGATGGCGGCAAAGAGCGGTACTGTTGCCAGGACGATGATCAAGCCAACGATATTGCCAAGATACATCGAGGCAATCAGCCCCCACACGAAGCTCTTTTGTTCGACGAACAAAAGCGGTCCGGGCTGAAGGCCCCAGATCAGCAAACCACCGAGAAGAACGGCGGCCGTCGCCGATCCGGGAATGCCGAGCGCCAGCATCGGCAGCAGCGCTGCCGTCCCGGCAGCGTGAGCAGATGTTTCTGGCGCCAGAACGCCCTCGGTTTCACCCGTGCCGAATTTGTCGCCATTTGGTGAGAAACGCTTGGCCAGGCCATAGCCCATGAACGAGGCGGCGATGGCCCCGCCAGGTGTCACACCCATCCACAATCCCACCAGCGAGGAGCGGATCAACGTCAGCCAGTATTTCGGCAGGCTCGCCCAGGTCTTCAGCACGACCTTGAGGTCGATCGCCGCCTTCTTGCCCTTGAAGGCAAGCCCTTCCTCCATGGTCACCAGGATTTCGGACACTCCAAACAGACCGATCACCACAACCAGGAAGTCAAAGCCACGCAAAAGCTGGGGGTTATCGAAGGTCATCCGCAGATCGCCCGAGACAGAATCAAGGCCCACGGCTGCGAGCAAAAAGCCAATGCACAGGGAGACGAGGATCTTGGACCTTTTGTCCTTGCCTAGGCCGATGAAGGAACAGAAGGTGAGGAAGAAGACAGCGAAATATTCCGCCGGCCCGAATTTGAGCGCAAAGCTGGCGACCAGCGGCGCCACAAATGTAATCAGGATCACGCCGGCCAGCGCGCCGATGAATGAAGCCGTAAACGCTAATGTCAGCGCTTCTGCGGCACGCCCTTGCTGAGCCATCGGATAGCCGTCAAAGGTGGTTGCCACCGACCACGCTTCGCCCGGGATGTTGAACAGGATCGAGGTGATCGCCCCCCCGAACAATGCGCCCCAGTAAAGCGACGTCAGAAGAATAATGGCTGAAACCGGCTCCATGCCGAATGTCAGTGGCAGCAGGATCGCCACGCCATTTGGGCCGCCAAGGCCCGGAAGTACACCAACGACGATGCCAAGCAGCACGCCGATGATCATGAACCCTATATTCTTGAACGAAAGGGCTACGTAGAAGCCGTTGAGCAGGTCGTTCAGATTTTCCATGATGTGACAGGCCTTCTTTTTATCACAGACCCAAAAGGGCTTCGACGGGCCCCTTCGGCAGCGGCACCTGGAACCAGATTTCAAAGATGAGGAAAGTGGCGACGACAAATGCGACTGCGCTGACGCATGAGCGGGCGACACTGAATTCACCGAGCCAGACCATGAAGATCGCCAGGAAAAGGGCAGACGACAAATAGATGCCGAACCAGTCGATGCCGATGGTGAAGATGATGAGTGGTATCAAAACTTTGGAAATTCTGACGAGTTGCTCATAAGTCACGAAAATCTCGGGCTTGGCTCTGAGCGCGACCACGAACGTAAAGGCTGATCCGAGGAACATGATCACCGCAAGCCGCGCGGGAAAATAACCCGATTGCGGACCATCGCTGGCCCAACCGGCGCCTCGCGTGTAATTATCGTAGAATGCGACGACCGACAGTAAAAGAAAAAGGCAGGCGACAGTCAATTCTACGGTGCGGCGCGAAATACCGCGTTCGGCTTGCGTATCTTCCATGATGACGTTTCCCTCAATGCAATAAGCAAACAAAATCAAGGGATGGTCAGAGCCGACCATCCCTTGTGTTTCGCTACTTCACCTGGCGAGGAACCCTGCCTTGTCCATAAGATCTTTATGGCGTTGCTCATCCACCGTCAGGAATTCAACGAAGGCAGCACCTGAGCGAAAATCAGGAAGGAGCGCAGTGCGAGCAAGATACTCTTTCCACTCAGCTGTATCCTGAACTTTCTTGAACAGGTCGACGTAAAAATCGCGCTGCTCATTGCTCACGCCGCCCGGCATGAACATGCCACGCAACATGTTATACGTGAACTTGATACCCTGTTCAGCGCAAATCGGGATGTCCGACCACGCTGTTGTGTCAGTGATCTTCTCTTTGTAGGCCATCCGCTTGGGCGAAAGCAGGCAAAGAGGACGGGCATTGCCGGCACGCCAACTGGCGATCTCCTCGGAGGGATTGCCGGTTGAACCTTCAATATGTTTACCCGCCAGCTGAACTGACGTCGGGCCGCCGCCTGCATAGGGGATATAGGTTATTTTCGCTGCTGCTTCGTCGCCGAGCGCCCAGGTGATCAGGTGATCCTCGCGCTTGGAGCCGGCCCCGCCGATGCGGATGTTCTGCCCGGTTTTCGCGGCGGCCATCAAATCCGCCGCGGTTTTGTAGGGCGCGTCATTATAGGTCCACAGCAGGAACTCATCCTGCGCCAGCATCGCGACAGGGGTGAAGTCGCGCCAGCTCACCGGCAATTTCGACGAGAGCGGCGTCATGTAGAGACCCGACGATGTGGTGAGCAGTTTGTGCGCGTCGCCTTTCGCGGCCTTGATTTCCAGCATGGCCTCGCCACCCGCAGCTGCAGGTTTGTTGACGACAATCACCGGCGTTTTGGTTAGATTGTTTTTTGTGATGGCACCTTGAATGGTCCGCGCCATCTGATCCGAGGCGCCACCGGGCGCAAAGGGAACAACAATTTCAATTGGTTTTGTCGGTTCCCAGGCAGCAGACGCTGTCCCACAAATACTAAGTGCGCATGCTGATACAACTAGCGTAAGCCCTTTGATTTCCATTGCCTTCCTCCATTTAATTTTTGCGGACGCCGATATCTGCAAACGTTGTTGCAGCGGATATAAAACTCATTATTCATAATTCAAAATAAAAGACAAGCTAATTTTTGGTGAACGCGTCCGCTGCGAAACGTCGGACACAGGCATGGAGCGATTGATGCGACGCTTCCGATCATCCATCGGAACAGGCGAGAAGAGATCAAGACAGGCGAGAAGAGGTCAAGAGACGTGCCTGGACTGCACGTGGGTGGCCAAGCAAAGGATATTCTGCCCGTGCGGTCAACACGCGCAATCACGGAGGGGCGGCGGTGGTCGATATCCTTCTCGGTTTCAGCAAGGGCTTTGCCGAGATCGGGACGCTTGATGGTGAGGCGCATTGCGTTGTAGCGATCCTTACCGAGACTGTTACAAGATGTCGGATTCCTAGTCTGTAGCTATATCGAAATGCAAAACGTCTTCGCGGCATCCAAGTTTTGTATAGAGCGCTATGGCGGGTTCATCGCCATAGTCAGCTTGCACAAAAATGACTTTCGCTCCTCTGGATGACGCGATTGGCTTCAGGGCGACAATCAGTCTTGTTGCGACCCCAGCGCGACGATTGCTTTCGAGCACGGCGAGATCGTAAATGTAAAACTCACTGCGCTCCTGCTCAAATTTCATGAGCTCATAAGCAGCAAGCGCACCAATTACCCTGCCCTCTTGAACGGCTACAAGACCAACAAAGCTTTCCGATCTCAGCAGTTTAGCCACATACTGGGGCGTTGGGCGCTTGCTCACATACGACTCAGAATCATCAAAAGCTTCTGCAAATACATCGAGCATAGCCTCCATCAGAGAATGATCATCGGCCTCTATTTTCTTGATTTCGATTTGCACAGTCGGCTCTCGCTGGGTGCCTAACACTCAATGCATTAAACAGAAAACTCGTGTTACTCTGGGCCTAGGTCGCGTACGCCGCTACCGACCCAAGCCCATCGCCCATCGGTTCGCCGATGATCCGAAAAGTCTCGGCGCCGATCACGATCAGATCGCCCTCATTGATCGTTGCTGCCTGCGAGCGGCGGATATCGATGCCGATTGTCGGCAACACGGCGCGCCATGGCAGCGATCTTCGCAATATGGCGGCCAACGACCGGCATCACCGGGCTTCATTGAACGTCAAAGCGCGCATGATGCGCAGGCCGATCCTCTCGCCAACCGCCGGAGCGAACCCGCTGGAAATGTCCGTTTCGATAGCAGCCGGCATCCCCGGGACGGCGATGCTGGCCCGGCGCCGGTCGGCAATGCGCCTGACCGAGAGGACGATGCCTGACAGGGCGCCCGTGCCGCCTTCAGTGACCTGCAGATCATGCGGGCGGACATAAAGTGACCCCGGGCCCGGCGTGTTGAAGTGCGCCATCCCGTAGATCGGCAACTCGCCCAGGAAGACCTGGCCACCGGCGAACTCGACGGGCAGCCGGTTGGTCTCGCCAAGGAAGCCGCACACAAAGGACGTCTCCGGCCGTTCATAGACGTCGTCGGAGGTTCCGACCTGCTCGATCGCGCCCTGGTTGAGGATCGCCACCCGGTCGGCCAGTTCCAGAGCCTCGTCTTGGTCATGGGTCACGAACAGCGTGGTGTGACCGGTGCGGGCGTGCAGGTCGCGCAGCCACCGTCGCAGGTCCTTGCGCACCTGGGCATCCAGCGCACCGAAGGGTTCGTCAAGCAGCAGCACCCGCGGCTCGATGGCCAGCGCACGTGCGAGCGCGACGCGCTGGCGCTGGCCGCCCGACAGTTGGGCCGGAAATCGTTTCTCCAGCCCGCCAAGCTGCACGAGGTCGAGCAGGGTGCCGACCCGGCTGCGGATTTCGGCCACAGACGGGCGTTCGCGTCGCGGCCGGGCGCGCAGCCCATAGGCGATGTTGTCTTCCACGGTCAGGTGGCGGAACAGGGCATAGTGCTGGAACACGAACCCGATCCGGCGATCGCGCAGTGTGAGGTTGTTTGCCTCGACATCCCCGAACAGGATCCGGCCGGCGTCCTCCACCTCGAGCCCTGCAACGAGCCGCAGCAGCGTCGTCTTGCCCGAGCCCGACGGCCCGAGCAGCGCCACCAGTTCGCCGGGCTCTACGTTCAGCGAGACGCCCCGCAGCGCCTCGAAGCCGCCGAAATGCTTGCGGAGGTTCTCGATCGAAAGGGCGACGGTCATGGTTTGGTTCCCAGGTCTTACAACGGGCGGGTAGCGGCGAGTTCGTCCGCGTAGCGCCATTCTAGCAGTGCCTTGGCCAGCAATGTCAGCAGGGCCAGCAGAGCCAGCAGCGAGGCGACGGCAAAGGCCGCCACCGAATTGTATTCGTTGTAGAGAATCTCGATGTGCAGCGGCATCGTCGTGGTCAGGCCGCGGATGCGCCCCGACACCACGGAGACGGCGCCGAATTCGCCCATCGCCCGCGCATTGCACAGCAGCACGCCGTAGAGCAGGCCCCAGCGGATGTTCGGCAGGGTGATGGTGAAGAACATCCACCACGGGCCAGCGCCCAGCGTCAGCGCCGCTTCCTCGTCGGCTGAACCCTGGGCCTGCATGATCGGCAGGATTTCCCGGCAGACGAACGGGAAGGTGACGAAGATCGTGGCCAGTACGATTCCCGGCACGGCAAAGATGATCTGCACGTCATTGTATGCCAGCCATGTGCCGAACACGCCTTGCGCACCAAACAGCAGCACATAGACGAGACCGGTGATCACCGGCGAGACCGAGAACGGCAGGTCGATCAGGCTGACCAGCAGGTTTCGACCGGGAAACTCGAAGCGGGCGATGACCCATGCCCCCGCCACGCCGGTGACGACATTGATCGGCACGGCGATGGCCGCCACGAGCAAGGTGAGGCGGATGGCGGAGTGTGCGTCAGGCTCCCGGATCGCTGCCACATAGACATCCCACCCCTTGCGCAGGGCCTCGGTGAACACGCTCAGCAGCGGCAGAACCAGCATCAGGCTCACGAAGGCGAGAGCAATGCCGATCAGCACGACGCGAACCGCAAGGCTCTCGCCGCGCGCGGGCTGACGTGCTGCCGGGGCTCGGTCGCGGGCGCTGTCAACCATTGCCGATACTCCGGCGAAACGAGGCGTGGAACAGGTTGAGGCCTAGAATGAGCACGAAGGACAGAACAAGCATCAGCACACCGACGACCGCCGCCCCCGCATAATCGAACTGCTCGAGCCGGATCACGATGAGCAGCGGCGCGATCTCTGACACCAACGGGACATTGCCGGCAATGAAGATCACCGAACCATATTCGCCGACACCCCGCGCGAAGGCGAGTACAAAGCCTGTGATGAGGGCCGGCAGCAGCGGTGGCAGAAGGACGGTCCAAATGACACGCAAGCGATTGGCACCGAGCAGTGCGGCCGCCTCCTCGAGTTCGCTCTCGAGTTCCTCCAGCACCGGCTGCACGCTGCGCACGACGAAAGGCAGGCCAATGAACACCAGCGCCACGGCGACACCCAGCGGCGTGTAGGCGACGCGAATGCCGTAGGGGTCCAGAACTGCGCCGACGATGCCGTTGGGTGCGTAGATGGCCGCAAGTGCAATCCCCGCTACGGCGGTGGGCATGGCGAAGGGCAGGTCGACGATCGCATCGACAAGGCGGCGACCTGGAAAGTCGTAGCGCACGAGGATCCACGCGATGAGCAGGCCAAACACCGCGTTGACCATCGCAGCCAGCAACGCTGCTCCAAATGACAGCCGCAATGCGGCCAGGGTCCTGGGCGACGTCGCAATCTCCACGAACGTTCCCACCCCCGTACTCGCCGACTTTGCAACCAGCGCCGCTAGCGGGATCAGCACGATGCACGACAGCGCCGTGACGGTGATCCCGAGCGAGAGATGGAAGCCGGGCAGGATCCGCCGGGCATGCCCCCTCGGGTGCAAAGCGGGTCCTGGCATGTCTCACCGTGCCGGTTTGTAGAGCTGGTCGAACGTGCCGCCATCGCCAAAATGCTGGGGCTGTGCCTTCGCCCAGCCACCGAATGCGCCATCGACGGTGACCAGTTCCAGTGCCTTGAAGCGGGCAAGGTCTTCAGCCCTGGCATGCTGCTGGAAGCGCGGGCGGTAGAAATGCTTGGCGATCAGCGCCTGAGCGGCTGGAGTGTAGAGGAATTCGAGATAGGCCTGTGCCACGGCGCGGGTGCGCTTGCGCTCAACATTGCCGTCGACGAGGGTCACCGGTGGCTCAGCCAGAATGGACAGGGATGGTGTCACGATCTCGAATTTGTCGGCGCCAAATTCCTCGAGCACGAGGAATGCCTCGTTCTCCCAGGCGATGAGCGCATCTCCGATGTTGCGCTGGGCAAAGGTTGTGGTCGAGCCCCGGGCACCGGTGTCGAGCACGATGACGTTGCGAAAAATGGCCGCGATGAAGTCACGCACCTTGGTATCGTCCCCTCCAAAAGCCTTTTGCCCCCACGCCCAGGCCGCGAGATAGTTCCAGCGCGCACCACCGCTGGTCTTGGGGTTCGGCGTGACAACGCCGACGCCGGGCTTGGCGAGGTCACCCCAGTCCTTGATGCCCTTGGGGTTACCCTTGCGCACCAGGAGGACAATCGTTGACGTATAGGGTGCGGAATTGAACGGCAGCCGGGTCTGCCAGTTCAATGGAATCTTGCCGCTGCGCTGGGCGATGGCATCGATGTCGCCAGCCAGAGCAAGCGTGACAACGTCAGCCGCCAGGCCATCGATCACGGTCCGCGCCTGCGCGCCCGAGCCGCCATGGGACAGTCGGATGGCGGCGGTCTGCCCCGACCTGGCCTTCCAGTCGGCAATGAAGGCGGCATTGACCTCGCGATACAGTTCACGCGTCGGATCATAGGACACGTTCAGCAGCTCGACATCCTGCTGAGCCCTCGCCACGCCGGCCACCACCGCGAAACAAAACATCAGCGCCAGAACGGCAAGGGCTTGGTCGAGCAGACGCTTCGTGCAGAATGCGGTCATCTGAGCGCTCCATGGGTTGTGGCGAACGTGGGCGCGCGGGTATTGTGCGCTATCCCGGGCGGGCTGTTTGGCGCTGTCGTCTCGTGCATGGTCATATTCCACTGCCGTCGATGTGGACATCGCCACGCCGCAGCTGAATCTGCGCCAGCAGGTCCCGCAGGGCGGCCCGCAGCAGCGTGCGCGCCACAGCGTCCGCAAGACCAGCCGCGAAGCCTATGGCCAGACTGCCAGTCAACACCATCACGATGACGCCGAACAGGGCTGAAATGACGAGCCGCCACACCACGGCCTCGGCTAGTCTGTCAGCCGACGCCGGCGGTTCCGGGGCCAGCAAACGCAAAACCCGAGCCCGCAGTGGAACGTCCTGGCCAGTAGCACGCTCGCGTCCTGCCGGCCCGGCCTCAACCGCATCGATCACGCCGAGCGCCACGGTCTCGTCGCTCACGCGGTCCATCAAGATGAAGGCCCCGAGGTCGCGGTCGCGCCAATAGGGGTCGACGACCAGCGGCCGGTCTGACGTGATGGTGACATGGCCGATGCCGTTGAGCGGCAGCGTTTCTGCAGCATGCCGCTCGTAGGTCTCGATATCGATCCGGTCGTTGACGGTCAGGATGGCAGGCGCCGTGACGTTGTGAACCCGCAGCAGAATGTTTGCGGGGTCGGGCGGGTTCGTTGACATCCACAGCAACCGGCCGCGAAAGCGGCTGGAGGGGACAAGCCGGTCTCCTGCCGCCACCAGCATATCGCCGCGTGAAGCATCGACCTCGTCGGCAAGACACAGCGTAACCGCCTCGCCGGCGCCCGCGCTCTGCTGCGGGCCGGCGGGTCCAAGAATGCTCTTCACGGTCGAAGCGGTGCCCGAAGGTAGCACGGTGATCGCGTCACCGGTCCTGACTGTGCCCGACGCGACGCTGCCCGAGAGCCCTCGGAAGGTCGGGTCAGGACGGTTGACCCACTGCACCGGAAGCCTGAAGGGTGCGACCTGCGCAACTGGCGCCGATTCCGTATCCACGGTTTCCAGATGGCTCAGCAGTGTCGGACCCTCATACCAGGGCGTATGGGGCGAACCGGCGAGGACATTGTCCCCGGTCAGCGCCGAGACCGGCAAAACGACCGCATCGATGAAGCCAAGCGTCGCCGTGTCGGCATGGAACGCCCGCTCGATCTCACGGAACACCGCCTCGTTATAGCCGACGAGGTCCATCTTGTTGACTGCAACCACGACGCGGCGAACGCCAACCAGCGATACGATGAAGGCGTGACGCAGGGTTTGTGGCAGTAGCCCCTTGCGGGCGTCGACGAGGATCACGGCGAGATCGGCGCCGGTTGCACCGGTCGCCATGTTGCGGGTGTACTGTTCATGCCCGGGCGTGTCGGCAACAATGAAGGCGCGCCGCGGCGTTGCAAAATACCGGTAGGCGACGTCGATGGTGATGCCCTGCTCGCGCTCCGCAGCAAGACCATCGACCAGAAGTGCGAAGTCCGGCGCGGACCCTTGCGTGCCAAAGCGCCGCGAATCCGCCTCCAGATTGTCAAGCTGGTCCTGCGGCACCGCGCCGGCATCGTGCAGGATCCGGCCGATGAGGGTCGACTTGCCGTCATCGACTGAGCCGCAGGTGATGAATCGCAGCAATCCAGGCGCGCGGACGTCCAGCGCGCCTGCCGCCGAATAGCCGCCATGATGAAGATCGAGGGCGGCGCTCATCAGAAATATCCCTCCTGCTTCTTCTGTTCCATCGACGCTGCGCCGTCGCTGTCGATCAGGCGGCCCTGCCGCTCCGACCAGCGCGACAGGCGCATCTCCTCGATGATGGCGGGCAGCGTTGTAGCGCGGCTCTCGACGGCGCCAGTCAGCGGATAGCAGCCGAGGGTGCGGAACCGGACCCAGCGCGTTTCAAGCGTCTCTCCAGGCCGCAGCTCCATCCGGTTGTCGTCACGCATGATCCACGTGCCGTCGCGTTGCACCACCGGGCGCGGCGCGGCGAAATAGAGCGGCACCACGGAAATGTTCTCGGCGGCCACATAGGCCCACACATCGGCCTCCGTCCAGTTGGATAACGGAAACACCCGAAACGTCTCGCCGGGCTTGTGGCGGGTATTGAACAGGCGCCACGGCTCGGGGCGCTGGCCCTTCGGATCCCAGCGATGCCCGGCGGAGCGCAGCGAGAAGATCCGCTCCTTGGCCCGCGAGCGCTCCTCGTCGCGCCGCGCGCCGCCGATGGCCGCATCGAAGCCATGGGTATCAAGCGCCTGCCGCAACGCCTGCGTCTTCATCACGTCCGTATGCACGCGCGAGCCGACACTGAACGGATTGACCCCGGCTGCCACGCCGTCGGCGTTGACGTGGACAATGAGCTCCAGGCCAAGCTCGCTCACGCGACGGTCGCGAAAGGCGATCATCTCGCGAAACTTCCACGTGGTGTCGACATGCAGGAGCGGGAATGGCGGCTTGCCCGGGTGGAAGGCCTTCATGGCGAGGTGTAGAAGCACCGCCGAGTCCTTGCCGATCGAGTACAGCAGCACCGGCCGCTGCGCCGTTGCCGCAACCTCGCGCAACACATGGATCGCCTCGGCCTCGAGCTTCTGCAAATGCGTGAGCTGGATCATGCCGGAGCCACCGGCCTGGTGCGGACGAGGCGCCCATCGGAACCGACATGCAGGCCGCATTCCTGCGCCCCGTCCTGTTCCCACCACCAGCGGCCCGCCCGCTCCTGCTCCCCAGGCTGTACAGCACGCGTGCAAGGCGCACACCCGACGGACGGAAACCCTTGTGCATGAAGGGCGTTGATCGGCACGTCATGCTCGTGCACGAACGCTTCCACGGCAGCCCGTGACCAGTCGAGCAAGGGGTTGACCTTCAGAATGCCGTGCCCGGTATCAAACTCCGCAAAGGCAAGACCACTGCGTTCGCGCGACTGTTCCGCCCGCAGGCCGGTGATCCACACTGCCGCGCCGTTGAGGGCCCGGCGCAGCGGCTCCACCTTGCGCACATTGCAGCAGGCCTTTCGCGCCTGCAAAGAGGCATAGAACCCGTCAATCCCGTCATTGGCGACCAGGGTCTCGACGCTTCCAGTGTGCGGATAATAGGCAAGGATACGCATTCCATAGCGTCGCTCCGTCTCCGCCCACACAGCATAGGTCTCGGGAAACAGCCGTCCGGTGTCGAGCGTGACAATCTCGATCGCCAGGCCTGAGCGCGCAATCACATGCGTTAACGCCTGATCCTCAATCCCGAGGCTCGATGTGAACACGACGCGCCCGCCGGCACGCTCATATGTGAGACGAAGCCGTTCCTCGATATCGAGTGTGGGAAACGACGTGCGGGCCCAGTCTGGGTGGTCTCCAACAGTGATTGGACTAGGCATGTATAGTTCTTCCGCCTGATGCTGCGCTGCAATATATTAGCCAGTGGGCAGCAAAGAGAGAAGGCGATGAGGATTTCTTTGTTTCATGTTCGCTAAGAAGAGTTCATTCGCCAACGGCCCGAAACGGAGAATTTCTGATATTGCTGACAGCAGACGTCAAAGGGATGGACGTCTGATCGATCAGATCGGGAATCAAACTGCCACGCCCATCCCGGCGAGAACGCCTGAGGGCGTCATTCCGGCGAAAAATGGGATTTGGCTGGGGGACTAGGATTCGAACCTAGACTGGCGGAGTCAGAATCCGCTGTCCTACCATTAGACGATCCCCCAACAGGCACGCCTGCCGAACGCTGGCGAGCCAAGCGTCGCGCCTGTCTAGCCAATTCGCCCGTCAACGACAAGGGCAGCCGGGGCGGCAACGCTCTACAACAGCTGAAATTCATATTCCGGGGCAACCGCGTCGACACTCGCGCAAAAGCGCCTTGGCGCTGCCGCGCAAAGGCTGTTACTCTTAATCCCAATTAATTTCTCCGCTCTGGATCGTACTACCGCAGGGCGTGACGGGAAGGGTTTGACGTGTCTGGCGAATTTTCGCAGGCGCCGCCGATGATCGCGGCAGGCGAGCCGAATGCCGCTCCTCTGGCAGCCTTGTCCGCCATCGGATCGGGATGTCGCGATGCGAGCACGCCGGTGTTTGCGGCCATCGACCTTGGTACCAATAATTGCCGCTTGCTGATCGCGACCTGTTTGAACGGCGTTTTCCAGGTCGTCGAAGCGTTCTCGCGAATCGTACGCCTTGGCGAAGGCTTGTCGCAAACCGGTGTATTGTCGCCGGCAGCCCAGGATCGGGCGATCGAGGCGCTGAGCGTGTGTCGCCAACGCATATCTGCCAATGGCGTCACCCATTCCCGCCTGATCGCCACCGAAGCCTGCCGGGCGGCGGCCAATGGCCCGGCATTTCTAAGCCGTGTCGAGAACGAGTGTGGGCTGAAACTGGAGATCATTGATCGCGAGACCGAGGCGCGCCTTGCCGTCATGAGCTGCGAACCGCTCTTTGATCGTACCTGCCGGAGCGCGCTTCTGTTTGATATCGGCGGTGGATCAACCGAGCTTGCCTTCGTTGAGGCATTGCCCACCGGCAAGACCAGTATCGCGGCATGGACTTCGCTGTCGATTGGCGTGGTTTCGCTCGCTGAGCGTTTCGGCGGTCGCATGGTGAGCGAGGAAAGCTTTGCGGCGATGGTCGAGCATGTGGCGCGCCTCATCGATGATTTTCCTGATCGCGAGATCGTGGCAAAGGCGGCACGCAGCGGCGCCTTTCATCTTCTCGGCACGTCCGGCACGGTGACGACGATTGCCGGCGTGCATCTTGGTCTGCGCCGCTACGACCGGCGCAAGGTCGATGGCTTGTGGATGAACCAGGGTGACGTGTCCGAGATCGTCGAACGGCTTCTGTCCACTGACTTCACTGACCGCTCGCGCAATCCGTGCATCGGGATTGATCGCGCCGATCTGGTGCTGGCAGGTTGCGCTATTCTGGAGGCAATCCGCGATGCGTTTCCCGCCGATCGCCTGCGCATCGCCGATCGCGGCCTGCGCGAGGGGATACTGGTTGAACTGATGCGCCAACATGGCGGGCACGCGATGCAAGTCGAGGCCCCGCCCGCCTGGATCGGATCACCTGAATGACCGGCTCAGGCGGCGGCAATCACCGCAACAAGGGCGAGCGTATCCGCACCGCCAAGGGGCGCACCGTTGGCTCGACCCGCTGGATCGAGCGCCAGCTCAGCGATCCTTACGTCCATCGAGCGCGTGCCGAGGGCCATCGCTCGCGGGCGATCTATAAGCTGATGGAAATCGATGATCGCTATAAATTTCTGAAAAGCGGCCAGCGCATCGTCGATCTTGGTGCCGCCCCTGGCGGCTGGAGCGAGCTTGCCGCCATGCGCAGTGGCGCGGCGGACGGCAAGGGCAGGGTGGTCGCCATCGATATTCTCGATATGGCGAGCATTCCCGGCGTCGATTTCACCCAGATCGATTTCAGCGACGACAAAGCCCCCGACCTCCTGAAGGCTAAACTGGGCGGGCCGGCCGATGTGGTGATGTCGGATATGGCGCCAAACACCATCGGCCATCGCCAGACCGACCATCTGCGCATCATGGCGCTTGCCGAGGAGGCAGGCGCCTTTGCGATTGAAGTGTTGAAGCCGGGCGGTGTTTTTCTCGCCAAGGTGTTTCAGGGTGGTGCAGCTCCCGCACTCCTGACCACACTCAAACAGGCGTTCCGCCAGGTGCGTCACGTCAAGCCGCCGGCAAGCCGTGCCGGATCGGCTGAACTCTACCTGCTGGCAACCGGCTTTCGCGGCACCGCATCCGAATAAGCGCCGTACACTCACGATATTATTGCATCATGCCTATACGCGGATGGAATCCCATGATAACGAACCGCGCCAACCTCGCAGCGCTGACGGCGCCGCTTCACGGAGTGTTGGCAATGACGGAAAGTCCCAGATTCATTGACACGCCTGACAGCTGGCGTGCCCGCGAGGCGCTGACGTTTGACGATGTTCTGCTGCGCCCCGGCCATTCGGAAGTGCTGCCCGGCATGGTTGATGTGGGAAGCCGGATCACCCGCACCATCAGCCTCAATCTGCCGATCATTTCGGCTGCCATGGATACGGTGACGGAAGCCAATCTCGCCATCGCGATGGCGCAGGCGGGCGGCATCGGCGTCATTCATCGCAATCTCGAGCCCGATCAGCAGGCAAGCGATGTGGCGCGCGTCAAGCGCTTTGAATCAGGGGTGGTGCGCCACCCCATCACTGTTCATCCGCAGGCAACCCTTGCTGAGGCGCTCGAACTGATGCGCCGCCATGGCATTTCCGGGTTGCCGGTCACCAAGGACGGCGGCACCAGCCCCTCGACGCTTGTTGGCATCCTCACCCATCGCGACGTGCGCTTTGCCACCAATCCCGATCAGCCGGTCGCCGAGCTGATGACCCATGAGCGCCTGATTACGGTACGCGATGGCGTGCCGCAGGATGAAGCAAAGCGCCTCCTGCACCAGTACCGCATCGAAAAGCTCGTGGTGATCGACGATGTCGGGCGCTGCATCGGCCTGATGACGGTGAAGGATATCGAAAAGGCCCAGCTCCACCCCAACGCCTGCAAGGACGAGCAGGGGCGCCTGCGTGTGGCGGCCGCGTCCACCACGGGCGATGAGGGCTTTGAGCGCTCCGAGCGGTTGATTGCCGCCGGTGTCGACCTGCTGGTGATCGATACCGCGCATGGCCATTCCGAGCGCGTGCTGGAGGCGGTGCGCCGCGTCAAGCGCATGAGCAATCATGTGCAGGTCGCGGCCGGCAATGTCGCCACCGCCGAGGGCGCGCGCGCCCTCATCGACGCGGGCGCGGATGCGATCAAGGTCGGCATCGGTCCGGGCTCGATCTGTACCACGCGCATTGTCGCTGGTGTCGGCGTGCCCCAGCTCACCGCCATTCTAGAGGCTGTTTCGGTGGCGCGCGATAAGGATGTGCCGGTGATCGCCGATGGCGGCATCAAATATTCAGGCGACCTTGCCAAGGCGATTGCCGCCGGCGCGTCGGTTGCGATGATCGGCTCGCTGCTGGCTGGCACCGATGAAAGCCCGGGCGAGGTTTATCTCCATCAGGGCCGTTCCTATAAGGCCTATCGCGGCATGGGGTCGCTTGGCGCCATGGCGCGCGGCTCGGCTGACCGCTATTTCCAGGCCGAGGTGCGCGACCAGATGAAGCTGGTACCCGAAGGCATCGAAGGGCAGGTGCCCTATAAGGGGCCCGTTGCCCAGGTGCTGCATCAGCTGGCAGGTGGCCTGCGCGCGGCCATGGGCTATACGGGTGCTGCGACGATTGCCGACTTTCAGGCCAAGGCGCAGTTCATCCGCATCTCCGGAGCGTCACTGCGCGAAAGCCATGTCCACGACGTAACCATCACCCGCGAGAGCCCAAATTACCGGGTGTAGCGGCAAAATCCCGCTGGACAGGGGGCGAGCGCTTGGAGAAGAGCCTGCGGTGATGGCAACATTCATCGCCGATCCCGACGATCCGCGTATCGCACCCTATCGCTTCGTGCGCGAACGCGATCTTGCGCGCGATGACGGGCTTTTTGTCGCCGAGGGCGACGTGGTCGTGCAGCGCCTGCTGACACAGGGCCGCTTTCCCGTTCATTCGGTTCTGGTCCAAAGCCACCATGTTCCGCGCTATCGTGAGCTTGTGGCCGCATGCCCATCCCTTCCGCCGCTTTACCATGCGTCGACAGACATGCTCTCGGCGATTGCCGGCTTTCCTCTCCATCGCGGTATTCTGGCGCTCGGGCGGCGCGGCGAGCGGGTGAGGCTTGAGGCTGCCCTTCATGGCCTGCCCGCTACAGCCCGCCTTCTGGCCGCCATCGGCATTGCCAATCATGACAATCTGGGCGCGCTGCTGCGCAACGCGGCGGCCTTTGGCGTCGATATGGTCGCGCTCGATGCCACCTGCTGCGATCCGCTCTACCGCAAGGCGATCCGCGTCTCGGTCGGTGCTGCTCTCAGTCTGCCGATCGCCTTTGCCGATGACGGGCCAGCGATGCTGCGCACCCTTGCCGCCCATGATGTGCAGGTGCTGGCCCTGTCGCCGTCCGCCGACCGGGAAGTGTCATCAATCACGCCACACGCCCGCTGCGCGCTTCTGGTTGGCAGTGAAGGGGCAGGGCTTGCGCCGGATATTCTCGCCGCATGCGATCCCGTCCGTATCACCATGGCGGCAGGCTGGGATTCGCTCAACGTCGCGACGAGTGCCGCCATCGCCCTTTATGAATTGACGCGCCGCACTTGATTTCACGCGCTTGCTAATAGACATCAGGCCATGACCCCAGCCGCCCGCCATGAAGCCGCCATCGATGTTCTTGCCGATATCTTCACCCGCCACCGCCCGGCGAGCGAGGCGCTAGCCGACTGGGGCAAGGCCCACCGCTTTGCCGGGTCAGGTGATCGCAATGCCATCGGCACGCTGGTGTTTGATGTGCTGCGCAAACGCGCTTCCCTTGCCTGGCGGATCGGTGGCGACAGCCCGCGCGATCTCGTGCTGGCGCTTGCCGCCTTCGAAAACGGCACGCCTGAGGCTGCCGCGCGCTTGTTTACCGGCGAGCGGTTTGCGCCGCAGGCCTTAAGCTTAGATGAAGAGGCACGTCTGGCCGCGCCGCCATCTCTTGATGATGCCGATGAGCCGACACGCGGCGATTACCCCGCCTGGCTCGACGCGCGCCTCGCCCGCGTCTATGGCGAGGGCAGGGCGAGTGAGGTCGCCGCCATGAGCCTGCGTGCGCCGCTCGATCTGCGCGTCAACACACTCAAGAGCGATCGCGCGCACATGCTGGCGGCCCTCGCGGCCTATGGGGCCGGCCCCGGCAGGTTCGCTCCCGCCGCCATCCGCATTCCAGCCCCGCAAGGCAGCGCCCGCGCCCCCCACATCGAGAGCGAGGCGGCCTATCAGAAAGGGCAGATTGAAATCCAGGATGAAGGGTCACAGATTGCGGCCCTGCTGGCGGACGCGCGCCCTGGCATGCAGGTGGCCGATCTGTGCGCAGGCGGCGGCGGAAAGACGCTGGCCTTGGCGGCGGCGATGGAAAATCGTGGCCAGCTTTACGCCTGGGATGCCGACCGCCATCGCCTGGCGCCCATTCACCAGCGCCTTGAGCGCGCCGGGGTGCGCAATTGTCAGGTGCTGGCGCCGGGCAATCCTGCCGTGCTCGAGGATCTTCAAGGCAGGCTCGACCGTGTCGTGCTGGATGTGCCGTGCACGGGCTCGGGCACGTGGCGGCGCCGGCCGGACGCCAAATGGCGGCTCAGGGAGACGGCGATTTCCGTGCGTGTCAGCGAGCAGGACGCCATTCTGCACCATGCCGCCAGCTTGCTGAAGCCAGGCGGTGAACTCGTCTACATCACCTGTTCGCTGCTGGCAGAAGAGAATGAAGAGCGCATTGCTGCCTATCTGCACACGCAGGACGGGAGCCGCCATGCACCCGTCGATCATTCGGCGCGCTGGCGCCGTCTGCTAGGCTGCGATCCACCCGCGCAGCCGACGGGCGTCAATGGATTTTGTGGTCTGCGGCTGTCACCGAAAGCAAGCCAGACTGACGCATTCTATATCTGCATTCTGCAAAAGAAATGACGTCTGATTCAGCTTACTGTCGGAATTTTCCAAGAACATCGCACGAAAAAGTAACGCATCGCTAACCAAAAGCATTCATTGTTTTGGCAATGAAAATCTCGAAAGCCCCGGCGTGGACCGAAGGGGAAGCGCTGACGGGAGCCCGACGCTGGAGACGACCGATGCCGAGCCTGAAGAATGTTTCCCTTACCCCCAAGCTGCTGTCGATGCTGCTGTTGATGGCGGCCCTGTCGGGTGCGCTGGGTGTTTTCGCCACGATATCGTTGAACTCCGTCAGTTCCGCCTTCGAAACGGCGCTGCAGAATGCTCGTCGCAGCAATCTTGCCGCTGACTCAGCGAAGCATATGCTCGCTTATTTCCGCGGTGTGGAATTCCTGCCGCTTGAACTCACCGAGGACGCACGCAAGAAATTCGAGGAAGGCGTGAAATTCGAGTTGAGTGAACTCAACAAGAATCTCAATGAGCTGGAGCCGATCCTGACCTCCGAGCAAGGCAGGCAGGACATGGCCAAGGTTCGCGCCGCGCTGAAGAAATATGCCGATACCGAAAAGCGCACCGCCGAGATGTCGCGCAAAGGTGATCTGGATGGCGCGACCAAGGTAGCGCTCGAAGGCGCCCCTTTGGCCGACGACATGCGCGCAGCGTTTGAAAGCATTGACGAGCGCAATCAGGCCCGTCTGATCAAGGCGTCTGCTGATACCCGTGCCAATGTCGAATACGGCAAGCTGCTGATGCTGGTGATCGGTTTGGGTGGCGGCCTTGCCGTCATTGGTTCGGCTGCATCCATGATCATTTTCGGCGTCACCAGACCGATGATCAATATCGTCGGGGCCATGGGCGAGATTGCCGCCGGCAAGCTTGAAACCGCCATTCCGGCGCTTGGACAGAAAGACGAAGTGGGCAAGATCGCAACCGCGCTTGATGTCTTCAAGAAGGGCATGATTGAAAACCGCAATCTGGTGAGCGCGCAGGATGCCGAGCGTGCCGTAAAGGAAACCCGCGCCCGCGCACTTGAAGATCTGGTGCGTGGCTTTGAAGATCGCATCGGCAAGGTCGTCAGCTCGGTATCAAGCGCTGCCTCCCAGCTTGAGCAGACGGCACGCTCGATGACGGCGACGTCGGAAGAAACCAGTCAGCAGGCATCAACCGTTGCGGCTGCCTCGGAAGAAGCGACCCAGAACGTCCACACCGTCGCTGCCGCCACCGAACAGCTTACCAGTTCGATTGCTGAAATCGGTCAGCGGGTCAATGAATCGAATTCGATGATCCAGCGCGCGGTTGATCAGGCAAAGGCGACCGACGGCCAGGTGCAGTTCCTCTCGCAGGCAGCCCAGTCGATCGGCAATGTCGTCAATCTCATCAACGATATTGCCGGGCAGACCAACCTCCTCGCGCTGAACGCCACCATCGAGGCCGCGCGCGCGGGCGAGGCCGGCAAGGGCTTCGCGGTGGCCGCCTCGGAAGTGAAACAGCTGGCGACCCAGACGTCGAAGGCGACTGAGGAAATCTCCGGCCAGATCGCCGCCATCCAGAGTGCCACACAATCGGCGATCGGCGCCATCAAGGACATCACCTCGACGATTGACCAGGTGTCGGGGATTGCCACCGCGATTGCCGCCGCCATCAATCAGCAGGCAGCCGCGACGCAGGAAATCGCCCGCAACGTCAGCCACGCGGCGCAGGGCACCGTCGAGGTCTCCGAGAACATCGGCTCTGTCAGCGTCAGCGCCCAGCAGACCGGTGCCGGCGCCTCGCAGGTCCTGACCGCTGCCGGCTCGCTCAACGGCAATGGTCAGGCGCTGAAGAGCGAAGTCGACAATTTCCTGAAGGCCGTCCGCGCCGCCTGACCTATCAATTGATGCCAATTTATCTGCGGCGGCGGGGCCATCTGGTCCCGCCGTTTGCGTTGGAAGCCCTGATGATCATGCTCAAAGCCACGCCGGCAGAAGGCGGTTTGAAAAAATAAACTCTGTATTATCGTGTATTTTAATGGATATATCCGTAATATAATAAAGTACTTATTTCTGGCGAGATCGAAATAATACAAATTATTATTTCAATAACAATAATCTGAGGAAATTGCATAGAGCATTTGTTTTGAGTTGACGGTTGATATTCACATGCTCGCAGCGATACGCCCTGTGCTTGGAGCCATGTCATGTCATACCTGTCCAACATCAAGCTTGCCCCCAAACTGATGAGTTCCCTGCTGATGATGGTGATGCTGGCCGCAAGCCTCTCCGTCATTGCCATTTATGCCATCGACGGCGTGAAGCAGAAGGTCGATGACGGGCGCCGGGCCGCCCATCGCATCTTGCTGTCGGCTGACGCAACGACCCGCACGCTCGCCTTTTTCCGTGCCGTTGAGTTTCTGCCGCTGGAGCTGACCGCGCAGGCGCGCAAGGGCTTCGAGGATACGGCAGACGAAGAGCTCAAGATGCTCAACAGGGATATCGATGAACTAACGCCCATGCTCATTTTCGAGAAGGGCCGCAACGCCATGGCCGAAGCGCGCCGGCATCTGGCCGAATATGTGCCTGTCTATCACCGCGTCCGTGACCTGTCGCGCGCTGGTGACATCGACGGCGGCGGCAAGGTGGCGCTCGAAGGCGCACCGATTGCCGATCGCATCCGCCAGCAGCTCGCCATCATCCAGTCGCTCAATCGGGCCGCAGCTGATCGCGGCGCCGAGATGGCGGAGGTGGAAACCGCGAAAAGCCGCCTCGTTCTGATCCTGACAACCACCGTCGGCGGGTTGCTGATCATCGGTTTTGCCAGCGCCTTGACGATTTTTACCGTGATCCGCCCCATGCTGCGGATTGTAGCGGCGATGACCACGATCGCTGCGGGTAATCTTGAGACCACCGTCCCGGCACTTGGCCAGAAGGATGAGGTTGGCCAGATCGCCGGCGCGCTCGAGACGTTCCGCCAGGGCATGATTGAAAATCGCGAGATGGCGCTGGCGCAGGAAAAGGAGCGGGAAGCAAAAGAGCGCCGCGCCAGGGTCCTCGATGGGGCGGTGCGCGGTTTCCAGGACCGCATCGCCGTGGTGGTGGCCTCGGTATCGAGTTCGGCAACCGAGCTTGAACAGACCGCGCGCTCCTTGTCGGGCACATCGGAAGAAACCAGCCGGCAGGCGGTTGCTGTTGCCGCCGCTTCCGAAGAAGCGACACAGAATGTCCACACCGTTGCTGCTGCCACCGAGGAACTCACGAGTTCGATCACCGAGATCGGCCAACGGGTGAATGAATCAAACAATATGATCCAGCGCGCCGTCGACCAGGCAAAAGCGACGGACGGCAAGGTGCAGTTCCTCGCCCAGGCAGCCCAGTCGATTGGCAATGTCGTTGAGCTGATCAACAGCATCGCCGGCCAGACCAATCTGCTGGCACTGAACGCCACCATCGAAGCCGCGCGGGCAGGCGAGGCGGGGCGCGGGTTTGCTGTCGTTGCGTCGGAAGTGAAACAACTCGCCACCCAGACGTCGAAAGCAACCGATGAAATAACCGGGCAGATTTCCGCCATTCAGAATGCCACGCAATCATCGATTGCAGCGATCAAGGACATCACCGACACCATCAATTCGGTGTCGGGCATCGCCGCTGCGATTGCTGCTGCGATCAATGAGCAGGGGGCTGCGACCCAGGAAATCGCCCGCAACGTCTCGCATGCGGCGGATGGCACGACGGCGGTCTCGGAGAATATCGGTTCGGTCAATCTCAGCGCCCAGCAGACCGGCGCCGGCGCCCATCAGGTGTTGAGCGCCGCCAGCGCGCTCAGCCGCGACGGAACCACCCTACGTGCAGAGGTCGAGGAATTCCTTGCCACTGTGCGCGCTGCCTGACGACGGCGCCAAAGCGTGAGAAGCGGGGAGGCAACTTCCCGCTTCTCAACAGCCTGTGCGCGCTTGTGGATTGATCAGGCCGGCGCCATCGGCTAGTCAGGCGCATGACAGCCAAGGCCAACGTCCTCATCATCGATTTCGGTTCGCAGGTCACCCAGCTCATCGCCCGCCGGGTGCGCGAGGCGGGTGTCTATTGCGAGGTCATCCCCTTCAACCGCGCCGCCGACGCGCTGGTGCGCCTGAAGCCACGGGCGATCATCCTCTCCGGCGGACCAGCGTCCGTCTATGATGCGCAGGCGCCCCTGGCGCCGCCGGAAGCCTTTGACGCCGGCGTGCCGGTGCTGGGCATATGCTACGGCGAACAATTGATGGCCCACCAGCTGGGCGGCAAGGTCGAGGGCGCGCATGCCCGCGAATTCGGTCGCGCCGAAGTGGAGATCGCCGGCATATCACCGCTCTTTGAAGGCGTGTGGCAACAAGGCCAGTCCTATCCCGTGTGGATGAGCCATGGCGACCGCATCACCACCATGCCGCCAGGTTTTTCCGTTATTGCCCGCAATGCGAATGCGCCCTTTGCCGCCATCGCCGATGAGGCGAGGCGTTTTTATGCCGTGCAATTCCATCCCGAAGTCGTGCACACCCCGGACGGCGCCAGGCTGTTGCAGAATTTCGTCCACCGGATTGCCGGAATCGAGGCCGACTGGACCATGTCGGCCTATCGCACCGAGGCGATTGCCCGCATCCGCAAACAGGTTGGCAAGGGCCGGGTGATCTGCGGCCTGTCGGGTGGCGTTGATTCAGCCGTTGCCGCTGTGCTGATCCATGAGGCCATCGGTGACCAGCTCACCTGCGTGCTGGTCGACCACGGCCTCATGCGCATGGGCGAAGCCGCCGAAGTGGTGACCCTTTTTCGCGACAGCTACAACATCCCGCTCGTTCATGTCAGTGCCGAGAAGCTGTTTCTTGAGGCATTGAGCGGCGTCACCGACCCCGAGCACAAGCGCAAGACCATCGGCCGCCTCTTCATCGATGTGTTCGAGGCGGAGGCGAAAAAGATCGGCGGCGCCGCGTTTCTGGCGCAGGGCACGCTCTATCCCGATGTCATCGAAAGCGTGTCGTTTTCCGGTGGCCCGTCGGTGACCATCAAATCGCATCACAATGTCGGCGGCTTGCCGGCACGTATGAACATGAAGCTCGTGGAGCCGCTGCGCGAACTCTTCAAGGACGAGGTGCGCGTGCTTGGCCGAGAGCTTGGCCTGCCCGACGCCTTCGTCGCCCGCCACCCCTTTCCAGGCCCCGGTCTTGCCATCCGTATTCCCGGCGAAGTGACGCCCCAGCGCCTCGACATTTTGCGCCAGGCCGATGTGATCTATCTGGAGGAAATCCGCCGCGCCGGCCTTTACGACAAAATCTGGCAGGCCTTCGCCGTGTTGTTGCCGGTGCGTACCGTTGGCGTCATGGGCGATGGGCGCACCTATGACCATGTGCTGGCGCTGCGCGCGGTGACCTCGGTAGACGGGATGACGGCTGATTTCTACCCCTTCGACATGGCCTTCCTTGGCCACGTCGCCACCCGCATCATCAACGAGGTCAAAGGCATCAACCGCGTTACCTATGACGTGACGAGCAAGCCGCCGGGCACAATCGAGTGGGAATGAAACGATGTGTTTCAGGACGTTTCGCGAACTATCGGAAACTAGCAGTAAATCATTGATATAAATAATAATTTATCTTGAATACTATCGCAATCTATCAGTGGCAAGCGCCTCGATATGACGGTAATCCTGACGGTATCGAACTCTCTTGCCTCAACCTCAATCTGGAGATACCGTCAGGCGATCAACGCTCCATGACGGTATTTTTTTGGAGCTAAGTGTCGGATAACGTGTGATAAATGCCGGTTCCATCGGCCTCATTTTGGCCTGACGGTATTTTTGAACTGATCCGACGGTTTTGGGACCGGTTGGAGACAGGCTATGCTCACAGACACAGCTCTTAAGAACCTGAAAGAACAGGATAATCCATACAAGGTGGCTGACCGTGACGGTATGTATGTCGTCGTCGCGACTTCGGGTACTGTGACCTTCCGTTACGACTACCGCCTCAATGGCCGCCGCGAGACATTGACTATCGGGCGATATGGACCGTCGGGGCTGTCGCTTGCGCGCGCCCGGGAGAAGTGTCTGGACGCGAGACGGGCGATCGCAGAGGGCCGGTCTCCCGCGCAGGAGAAACAGCGTGAGAAGCGCCGTATCAAAGAGGCAAAGAGCTTCGGCGAATTTGGCGAACGGTGGCTGAAGGAGGCCAGGATGGCAGACAGCACGCGTGCGATGCGGCGGGCCATCTTTGAGCGCGACATACTGCCGACGTTCCGAAACCGGCTTCTGACCGAAATTGCGTCAGGTGATGTGCGGGTGTTGTGCGCAAAGGTGAAAGATCGTGGTGCACCTGCGACCGCAGTCCACGTTCGCGACATCATCAAGCTCGTCTACGGCTTCGCAATCCTTCACGGCGAGAAAGTGCCGAACCCTGCCAGCGAGGTTGGACCGGCGTCGATCGCGACGTTCGTGCCCAAGGACCGGTCTCTGTCGCCCAGCGAGATCCGGATAATGCTGAAGCAGATCGATCACGTTGCGACGTTGCCAACAATCCGGCTCGGAATGAAGCTCTTTCTGTTGACGATGGTTCGAAAGAATGAGTTGCAAGATGCCACTTGGGATGAGGTCGACTTCGAGAATGCGGTCTGGTCGATTCCAAAGGAGCGGATGAAACGGTCTAAGCCGCACAACGTCTATCTCTCGCAGCAGGCACTCGACATTTTGATCGCACTTAAAACCTGTGCGGGTAACTCACGCTATCTGCTGCCTTCGCGATATGACGCCGACGCACCGATGTCGCGCGCGACCTTCAACCGGATCACGTATGCTGTGGTCGATCGGGCGAAGAAGGAGGGGCTGCCGTTGGAACCTTTCACGGTCCACGATCTTCGTCGCACCGGCTCAACGCTCCTCAACGAGCTTGGCTTCAACAGCGACTGGATCGAGAAGTGCCTCGCTCATGAGGATGGCCGATCGTCGCGTGGCATCTACAACAAGGCTGAGTATGAGCATCAGCGACGCCACATGATGCAGGAGTGGGCCGATATGGTCGACGCCTGGGTCGATGCGCGCAAGTACGTCCCGACACTTTACCCGCCGTCGATGGAGTTGATGGTCGCCGAACCTACTGTCTAACGGGGCGGGTTTTGCGTTGCCGGACGTCCGGGGATGGCGCCCGTCGGATTTGCGAGTTGTCGGATGCTCGGCGGCGTTCTTCGATCCATGCCTCCACTTCGGCCAGGTCCCAAACAACGCAACGCGGTGTCAGATGGAAGCGGCGTGGGAACTCCCCGCGCTGCTCCATTTCGTAGATCGTCGTGTCGGCCACCGGGACAATTTTTCGGAGATCCGGACGCCGAATGGTTTGCCTGAACGATGCGATGCTCCGGAGCTTCGCTTTGGTGGGACCTGGACTTCCGCCCGCGCCCTCGGTCGAGGAGCTTTCGCTACCAGTGGATAACTTCGGGTTCATCACCGTGCTCCTCGATTCATTGAGTTTCCAAACAATGAACGGGTGCTGCGTCAGAATGGAATAGGTGATCTGGCATCGTAGGGAGGCAGGCCATCCTAGCGTACAAATCGGATGGTTCTCGACTTCTATCCACCCGCGCCAAAGTCTATCGCCAACACTTCTATGTCGCATCCGAGCGTAGCTGGTGAAAGATGCATCAGTTTGTTGCAGTCTGATGCGGTCACAGGTATCGTGCCCTTCGAACTAGGTGTTTGATCCCGGGCTTTGATGGTGCAATCTTTTCCTTGGAATGGAGGGAAGCACTATGGGCCAGATTTTACACGGCAGCGCCACCACGACAGAGGCAATCCGTAGAGCAATACAGAATAGTGAAGA
>JAKFVK010000015.1 GCA_021732205.1 Hyphomicrobiales bacterium
CACAACGTTGTCATCGAGGTGGTGTGGACGCTGGCGCCGATCATCATTCTCATCGTTATCGCCATTCCCTCCTTCAAATTGCTCTACGAACAGCAGACGACACCGAAGGCTGATCTGACCGTCAAGGCGATCGGCTATCAATGGTATTGGGGATATGCCTATCCTGATCACGGCAATTTTGCCTTTGACAGCTATGTTGTGCAGGACAAAGACCGCAAAGACCCGGTCAATCAGCCGCGTCTGCTGGCTGTCGACAATGAAATGGTCGTGCCGGTCGGCAAGGTGGTCCGTCTGCAGGTCACCGCGCAGGATGTGCTCCACGCCTTTTTCGTTCCCTCCTTCGGCGTGCAGGTCACGGCTGTTCCTGGACGTCTGAACGAAGCCTGGTTCAAGGTAGAGCGCCCGGGTGTCTATTACGGACAATGCAACGAATTGTGCGGCAAGGATCATTCGTCCATGCCGATCGCGGTCAGGGCGTTGCCCGAGGCTGAATTTGCCGCCTGGGTTGATGGCGCCAGGAAGAAATTTGCAGCCAGTCAATCGCTGGACGTGGCAAACGCCCAGCAGGCTGGTCGCTGACGGATTTAATCGGTTAGAGGGGTCCGAGAGGCGCCTCAGGAGAAGCTAGAATGGCAAGTGCTGCTGAAGCCCATGACGCCCATGACCACCATCCAACGGGGTTGGCGCGCTATCTGTTTTCGACCAACCACAAGGATATCGGCCTGCTTTATCTGTGGTTTGCCATGTTCGCCGGTGTGGTCGGCGGGATATTGTCGGGCGGTATCCGTCTTGAGCTGATGTATCCGGGCTTGCAGATCTTCAAGGACGCGCACGACTTCAACGTCTTCACCACCTATCACGGGCTCATCATGATCTTCTTCATGGTGATGCCGGCGTTTATCGGCGGTTTCGCCAATTTCTTCGTGCCGCTGATGATCGGCGCCCCGGATATGGCCTTCCCGCGCCTCAACAACATCTCCTTCTGGCTGCTGCCGCCATCATTTGCGCTCGCGCTCATTTCGATGTTTGTCGAAGGCCCGACAGGCGGTCTGGGTGTCGGCGCCGGCTGGACGTTCTATGCGCCGTTGTCGGGCGGTCAGGCGGGCGGCCATGTCGGCCCGGCGATGGATTTCCTCATCCTGTCGCTCCACATCGCCGGCGCCTCATCAATCCTCGGCGCCATCAATTTCATCACCACCATCTTCAATATGCGTGCGCCCGGCATGACACTGCACAAGATGCCGCTTTTTGCCTGGGCGATTCTCATCACCGCCTTCCTGCTGCTGCTGTCGCTGCCGGTTCTGGCCGGCGCCATCACCATGCTTCTGACCGACCGCAATTTCGGCACGACCTTCTTCGTGCCCGAAGGCGGCGGCGACCCGTTGCTCTTCCAGCATCTCTTCTGGTTCTTTGGCCATCCGGAAGTCTACATCCTCATCCTGCCGGGCTTCGGCATCATCAGCCATATTATTTCCACCTTCTCCAAGAAGCCGATCTTCGGCTATCTCGGCATGGCCTATGCGATGGTGGCGATCGGCGTTGTCGGCTTCGTGGTGTGGGCGCACCATATGTACACCGTTGGGCTTGATGTCGACACGCAAGCCTATTTCGTGTTCGCCACCATGGTCATCGCCGTGCCGACGGGGGTGAAGATCTTCTCGTGGATCGCCACCATGTGGGGCGGCTCCATCGAATTCCGCACGCCGATGTTATGGGCGATCGGCTTCATCTTCCTCTTTACCGTTGGTGGTGTTACCGGCGTGGTGCTTGCCAATGCCGGCATCGATCGGGTTTTGCACGCAACTTATTACGTCGTGGCGCATTTCCACTATGTGCTGTCGCTGGGCGCCGTCTTCGGTGTCTTTGCCGCCTGGTATTACTGGTTCCCGAAGATGTTCGGCTATTCCTACAACGAGAAGATCGCCAATCTGCATTTCTGGCTGTTCTTCATCGGTGCCAATGTCATCTTCTTCCCACAGCATTTCCTCGGTCTTCAGGGTATGCCGCGCCGTTATGCTGATTACCCGGATGCCTTCGCTTACTGGAACTTCGTGTCGTCCGCCGGCTTCTTCATCGTCATAGCCGGCATGCTGGCCTTCGCCTGGTGCATGGTGGAGGCGTTTTCCGCCAGGCGCCGCGTCGGCGACAATCCCTGGGGGGAAGGCGCGACCACGCTCGAGTGGACGCTGCCCTCACCGCCGCCATTCCATCAGTTCGGCACCTTGCCACGCATCAAATGAGGGGACGGGCGCCTGAGAGGGCGCCCGGTCTGGAAGGTCATGACCTACATCGCCGATAGCGATGCGGTGCCTGGTGGCGGCAGCCCTGCCGCCGGCATTGCCGTGAGCGATGCGATGGTCAGCGACTACATCGCGCTTCTGAAGCCGCGCGTCATGTCGCTGGTCGTCTTTACCGCCCTTGTTGGCATGGTGATGGCACCAACCCATATCCACGCAGCACTTGCCGTGATCGCGCTGGCGATGATTGCGATAGGCGCCGGCGCCTCGGGCGCGCTCAATATGTGGTTTGAATCCGACATCGATGCGCTGATGACGCGCACCCGCGGCCGGCCGCTGCCCCGTGGCGCCATCACCCATGATGAAGCGCTCACCTTCGGTATCATGCTGTCGGCGGGTTCGGTGCTGGTTCTTGGTCTCGTTGCCAATTGGCTCGCCGCTGCTCTGCTGGCCTTTACGATCTTTTTCTATGCCGTCGTTTACACTCAGTGGCTGAAGCGCACGACGCCACTCAACATCGTCATCGGCGGGGCTGCAGGCGCCATGCCGCCGGTGGTCGCCTGGGCGGCCATGACGGGTGATCTGTCATTGCCGCCGGTGATCCTGTTTCTCATCATCTTCCTATGGACTCCACCGCATTTCTGGGCTCTCGCCCTCTATAAATCCGACGATTACGCCCGTGCCGGCGTGCCCATGCTGCCGGTTGTTGCCGGCAGCGACGAGACGCGTCGCCAGATTGTCGTTTATACGGCGCTTTATCTGCCTGCGACGCTGCTGCCGGTGATCTGCGGCTTTGCCGGGCTGCTTTATGGTGGCATCGCCACGCTGCTGGCGCTGTGTTTTGGTGTGGGAGCGTGGCGCGTTTACCGGCTGCGGCAAGGCGGGAAGGCCGAGCAGGCCGCCCGCCAGCTCTTCGCGCTGTCGATCCTTCATCTCTTTTTGCTCTTCGTGCTGTTGCTGGTCGAGCATATCAGCGGCATGTCTCCGCTGATGGCGCCGCTTGCCGGCTGGATGGCCGGTTGATGGCGCGCCAGCCGCTCTCGCCGGAAGAAAGCGCGCGCCGCCTGCGCCAGCGCAACATGGCGCTTGCGTACAGTCTGGTGTCGCTCGTCATCCTGTTTTTCATCATCACGCTCGTCAAGGGCGTACCGCTTCTCAACCGGGCGATCTGAGCGATGGCAAACGACCTGTCCAATCACGCCCCCACCGTGCCAACTGAGCTGGCCAGGCGACATCGCCGCATTGCTCTGATATGCACCCTGTTCCTTGCCACCATGTTCGGCTTGGCCTATGCGGCGGTGCCGCTTTACGACCTCTTTTGCCGGGCAACGGGGCTTGGTGGCACGCCGCAGATTGCTGCAGCGCTTCCCTCATCCGGCAAGGCCGACGTCCTCCGCGATGTCACAATGCGCTTTGATGCCAACGTCGCTTCGGGCCTTCCCTGGCGTTTTGAAGCGGTGACGGCGCCAACCATCCTGCGCGTCGGCGAGCCGTTTCTGGCAACCTATCGCGCCACCAACCTGTCGGCGCGCGATACGGTGGGGACCGCATCCTATAACGTCACCCCGCCGCAGAGCGGCGCTTTCTTCTTCAAGGTTGAGTGTTTCTGCTTCACCGAGCAAAAGCTCGGGCCACATGAAAGCGCCGAGCTGACGGTCAGTTTCTATGTCGATCCGGAGCTGGCAGGGGATATAAATCTTGCCTCGCTCGACACCATCACCTTGTCCTATACATTCTTTCCCGCCCGCCAGCCGGTGCGCTCTTCGGCATTACCTGCCCAAGCCGTGCCGGCGCCGTGAGGGTGGCCTTTCCTAGGGGAGCTGACTGACCATGGCCGACACCCACGCCGTCAACCACGATTATCACCTTGTCGCGCCAAGTCCGTGGCCGCTTGTTGGCTCCGGCGCCGTTTTTGTCATGGCGGTAGGCGCCGTCATGTGGATGAAGAAACTGACATTGCTGGGCTTCAGCGCCGGCGGCTTCCTGTTCTTCGCCGGGCTTCTCGGTATCCTCTATGTGATGTTCAGCTGGTGGGTGGACGTCATTCGTGAGGCAACGAGCGAGGGCCATCACACGCCCGTGGTGCAGCTGCATCATCGCTACGGCATGATCCTCTTCATCGCCTCTGAAGTGATGTTCTTCGTTGCCTGGTTCTGGGCTTATTTCGCCGTTGCCTTCTATCCCGACCAAGCTGAAATGACGGCGCGCATTGCCCATACGGGCGGCACCTGGCCACCCCACGGCATCCAGACCTTCGATCCCTGGCACCTGCCGCTCCTCAACACGCTGATCCTGTTGTTATCAGGAACAACCGTCACCTGGGCCCATCACGCGCTCCTTGAAGGCGATCGTGCCAGCCTCAAGCAGGGCCTGTGGTGCACGGTTGGCCTGGGCGCCCTCTTCACCACCTTGCAGGCGGTGGAGTACAGCCATGCGCATTTCGGTTTTTCCGGGAACATTTACGGCGCCACCTTCTTCATGGCGACCGGCTTTCACGGCTTTCACGTCCTCATCGGCACCATCTTCCTCGGTGTCTGCCTGCTGCGTGCCTATCTTGGGCAGATGACCTCCAAGCAGCATCTTGGCTTTGAATTCGCCGCCTGGTACTGGCACTTCGTCGACGTGGTATGGCTGTTCCTCTTCGCCTGCATTTATGTCTGGGGTTCCGGCAGCTCGGTTGCAGCCGGCCATTGACGTCACACCATGGCAGCGGCGCAAAGCGCGCCGCTTGCCCCTCGCACCGGAGTTCGGGCATGGCAACCGTCGATCCGGCTCCCGCGACGCCGACCCGTCCCATGACGGCGCGCTCGGTCGTTGCACTTGGCCTCACCGGCGCGTGTCCTCATTGCGGTGAGGGCAAGCTGTTTGCGGGCTTTCTCACCCTCCAGCCACGCTGTGAGGTCTGCGGATTGTCGTTTGATTTCGCTGATGCGGGCGATGGGCCTGCGGTCTTCATCATGATGATCGTCGGCTTTATCGTCATCGGTTCCGCCCTCATGCTCGAGCTGCGCCACCATCCGCCCATCTGGGTTCATCTCATGCTGTGGCTGCCATTGGCGACGTTTCTGGCGCTTGCCATTCTGCGCCCGCTGAAAGGCACGATGATCGCCCTGCAGTACCGCAATGCTGCCCGGGAGGGGCGACTTGAGCGCATGTCATGAGCGCCGCTCACCATCGTTTTGCCTGGTGGCCACTGCTGCTCGCAATCATGTCTGCTTTCTTGCTCCTGTGCGCTTTGGGTGTCTGGCAATTGGCGCGCAAGGCGGAAAAGGACAAGCTGATCGGCGCTATCGCCACCCGCAGCGCCCCGCCAGCGCAGGCATTATGGCCGCAAGCTGCATGGCGGGACCTGACGCCTGAGGTTCTTTTTTTCCAGCGTGTGACACTCACCGGCCAGTTTCGACCAGTGCCGGTGTTCCGCCTTTATACCGTCCAGGAGGATGCCGCCGGCCAGGCGCAGGCGGGCTGGCTGCTGTTGACGCCTCTCGACGTCGATGGCGGCGGCATCATTCTTGTCAATCGCGGTCGCATCGCCCCTGACGCAGCGCTGCCTGTGCCACCAGCCGGGCGGGTGCAGATCGAGGGCTGGGTGCGCCCGCGCGAGGTGGCGGGATGGTTTGCCGCCGCCGACAATCCTGCCGCCAACGCCTGGTACACCCGCGATCCGCAAATGATGGCGCTCTCCGCATCGCTTGGCGCCGTGGCGCCATTTTCGCTCGATCAGATCAGCGATAATCCGGGCGGGGTTCCGGTGATCGTTCCGCGCCCGCCAGTCCTTCCCAATCGCCATCTCGAATACGCCATCACCTGGCTGGCGCTGGCCTTGACGCTTCTCGTCGTTTCATCGCTTTTCATCACCGAACGGTTGAAGCGGCGCTCCGCCTGAGGCAAGAGGGATGACCCGATCCGTGATGGAGCGGTCAAACGGAGTGCCTATGCGCTACATTTCGACACGCGGAAGCGCGCCTGAACTCGGCTTCGAGGACGTTCTGTTGAGCGGGCTTGCGAGCGATGGTGGCCTTTACCTCCCGCGTCAATGGCCGCGTTTTGGTGAGGGCGAGATTGCCGGTTTCGCCGGCAAACCCTTTGCAACCATTGCCGCCGATATCGTGGCGCGCTTCACCGCCGGCGAGGTCGATAAAGCCGTCATCGCCACCGCCTGCCGCGAGGCGTTCGCGACGTTCCGCCACCCTGCCGTCTGCCCGCTGGTCCAGATGACGCCCGACGCGTTCCTGCTGGAACTTTTCCATGGGCCGACGCTTGCCTTCAAGGATGTGGCGATGCAGCTTCTGGCGCGCCTCATGGATCACGCGCTGGAGAAGCGCGATGGGCGTGTCACCATCGTTGGTGCCACCTCGGGTGATACGGGTGGCGCGGCCATCGAGGCCTTTCGCGGCCGGGCGCGCGCCGATGTGTTTATTCTCTATCCCGAGGGGCGCGTTTCTGAGGTGCAGCGCCGCCAGATGACGACCGCCGGCGAAGCCAATGTCCATGCCCTCGCCATCGCCGGCAATTTCGATGATTGCCAGGCGATGGTGAAGGCGATGTTTGCCCATGAGGCGTTTCGCCAGCGCGTGCAGCTTGCTGCTGTCAATTCGATCAACTGGGCGCGCATTCTTGCCCAGATTGTTTATTTCGTGGCCGCCGCCGCAGCCCTGGGTGCGCCGTCGCGGCGCCTGAGCTTTGTTGTGCCAACGGGCAATTTCGGTGATATTTTTGCGGGCTATGTGGCGCACCGCATGGGTCTGCCCATCGCCCAGCTGGTCATTGCCACCAACCGCAACGATATACTGGCGCGGACTGTGGCGAGCGGCAATTACACGATCACCGGGGTGCAGCCGACCACCTCGCCATCGATGGATATCGAGGTGTCGTCGAATTTCGAGCGCCTGCTGTTTGAGGCCGAGGGACGCGAACCGGCCATCATCCGTAACGCCTTCGCGGCGCTGAAACAGCAGGGCAGCTTCGCCCTCTCCCCGCAGGCGCTCACCTCGATACGTGCGCTCTTTGCAGCCGGCCACGCCTCCGAGGCCGAAGTCGCGGACGAAATCAGGACCGTCCATGCCGCGTCGGGCTATGTGCTCGACCCGCATACGGCGGTTGGCGCGGTGGTGCTGCGCAAATGCGCCGAGGCTGACGCGATCAAGATCCTGCTCGCCACCGCCCACCCGGCAAAATTTCCCGATGCGGTCGAGGCGGCGTGCGGTGTCCGCCCCCTCCTGCCGCCGGCGCTGGCCGCCCAGCGCACCGCCCCTGAGCGCCTCACGGTGCTTCCCAATGACCAGGCAATCGTCGAGCGCTACGTGCTCGATCACTGCCGTATCGCCAAAGGATTTGCGGCATGATCGACCTTCCGCCGCCCCGTCTCACCACGCTGGATAACGGCTTGCGCATCGTGAGCGAGCGCATGCCCGGTCTCGCATCGTCCTCGCTGGGCGTTTTCGTCGGCGCCGGCGCCCGCGTCGAGGCCGGCCATGAGCATGGGATCGCGCACCTCCTCGAACATATGGCCTTCAAGGGCACGCGCCGGCGCAGCGCGCGTCATATTGTTGAGGAAATCGAAGCGGTGGGCGGCGATATCAACGCCGCGACATCGATGGAACAGACCGCCTATTACGCCCGCGTCCTTGAAGATGATCTGCCACTGGCACTTGATATTCTGGCTGACATCGTCACCGCCAGCGTCTTTGCCCCCGATGATCTGGCGCGCGAAAAGGCGGTCATCCGCCAGGAAATAGCTGCCGTCCAGGACACACCGGACGATATCGTTTTCGAAAGTCTGCAGGCTGCCGCCTTCACCAATCAGCCGCTTGGCCGGTCCATTCTGGGAACCGATCGCTCGGTTGCGGGCTTTACCCGTTCCGATATCGAGGGTTTCCTGCGTCGTCATTATGTGGCCGGTGACGTCGTGATCGCTGCGGCCGGCGCCATCGATCATGACGCGCTTGTCGCTGATGTGACGCGCCATTTCGCCTCCCTGCCGAGCGGTCAGGCCGCTTCGCTGCCTCAGGCCCGTTTCATCGGCGGCACCGTGCTTGATCGCCGCGATCTTGAGCAGGTCAACATCGCCCTTGCTCTCCCCAGCGTCGGCGTCGAGGACGACCAGGTCCATGCGGCGCGGATTTTTGCCACCCTGCTGGGCGGCGGCATGTCCTCGCGCCTCTTCCAGGAGGTACGGGAAAAAAGAGGGCTGTGCTATAATGTTTCGGCTTTTCAGTGGGGATATGCCGGCATCGGCCTGCTGGGCGTCCATGCCGCGACCGCGCCCGAGGACGTGGTTGACCTCGTCACCGTCATCCGCGAGGAGACCGCGAGAGCTGCGCACGAATGCACAACTGAGGAAATTGCTCGCGCCAAGGCGCAGCTGCGCGCCGGCCTCATCATGAGCCTTGAGAACTCCTCGGCACGCGCCGATCGCCTGGCCCGCCAGCTCCTTGTCTTCGGAGAGCTGCGCGATGCCGCCACCGTCATCGCTGACCTTGATGCGGTGACGGTCGACGAGGTGCACGCCTCCGCCCAGCGTATTATCGAGGACGGCAGACTTGCCCTGTCCGCCATCGGCCCGGAAAGTGCGCTGGGTGGCCTTGAGGCGGTGATGCCTGAAAAGCCGCGCCCGCAACATTGAGGAGCCGCATCGGCAATGACGCTGTTCCGCACAATCGGTCTGGGCGAAACGATGGCACCGATCCTCGGACAGGGGGTCATCTTGCGTGTGCCGCTGGCGAGCGATTACGACAGCTGGGCGGCCTTGCGCCACCAGAGCCGCGCCTTTCTGACCCCGTGGGAACCAACCTGGCCGGCGGATGATCTGACAAAAATTGCCTTCCGCCGTCGTATCAGGCGTTACGGGCAGGAAATGCGTGAGGATACCGCCTACAGCTTTTTCATCTTTGCCGACGCGACGCTGGTCGGCGGCCTGACGCTGTCGAATGTTCGCCGCGGCGTCGCCATGACCTGTGCGCTCGGCTACTGGATGGGCGCGCCCTATGCCGGCAAGGGGCTGATGAGCGCCAGCCTGCGGGCATTGCTCCCTCATGTTTTCGGCAAAATGGGGCTGCACCGCATCGAGGCGGCCACCATGCCGCATAACCGCGCGTCGATGACCCTTCTCGAAAAAGTCGGATTCCAGCGCGAAGGCTACGCACGAAAATATTTGTGTATTGCTGGCGCTTGGCAGGACCACCTGCTCTTCGCCCGCCTTGCCGAGGACGCGTGTGGCTGATCTCGATGACGACGCGCCTCCTGGCGGTGATCGATCACCGGGAACACTCTTGGGTGTGAAGCGCAAGCTTGTCGATCGGCTGTCGATAGCTGAGGCCCGTGGCGGGTGGGGCGAACCGTCCGGGCGCCGACGCCGTCATCATGTGCAAAATCGTGGGGCATATGGCGATTGAATTACCGGTTCCACTTTCTGGCAACATGCTCTAGGCATTCGCAGCATGCGCGATGGGCGCGGGAGGAACGGTTGCGGTTTTCTGACCTCGTTCGGATCGTGACATGTGTGCTCGCCCTGGCAATCGCCGGGCCGGCATCAGCGCTCGACGCTGTGAGCGTCGCTGTCGATGTCAACGCGATCGATCTTGGCCGGGCCATCGAATTCTACCGTGATCGCGGCGAGCAATTATCGGTGTCGACCGCGCCGGGGACTGACGGCATCGTCCGCCGGATCGAGGTACGCGCCAGCGCGGCCCGCCAGTCGCCGAGCTGGGCGGTGTTTGCGCTGTCAAACGAGACGGATGAGCAGATCGACCGCATTCTGGTCGCGCCGTTTTATCGTGCGTCCGGGTCGGGGCTTTATCGGCCTGATCTTGGCGGCCCGCGTATCGAATCGATCACGCCGAGCCAGGGGTTCCGTCCCGATCGCCAGTACAGTAGCCAGGCTGATGTCTTCCTGATCACTCTTGATCCGCGCTCGACCGTGACCTTCGTTGCCGAATTGCGCGACAGCCGCCTGCCGCAACTCTATCTGTGGGAACCGGATGCCTACAAGGATACCGTCAATTCATTCACCCTCTATCAGGGGATCGTGATCGGTATCGCGGGGTTGACGGCGCTCTTCCTCACCATCCTGTTTCTCGTCAAGGGAACCACCATGCTGCCGGCTGCCGCCGGCCTTGCCTGGGCTGTGCTGGCCTATATGTGCATTGATTTCGGCTTCTGGCATAAAGTCTTCAACGGGGCGGCGAGCAGCGACAAGGTCTATCGCGCCGGCGCCGAAGTGGCGATTTCGGCCATGCTCCTGATCTTTCTCTTCGCTTATCTCAATCTCGGGCGCTGGCATGTGCGCTTTGTATGGGTCGCCGGTCTGTGGCTGGTTGGTCTTGGCGCCCTGGTGGGACTGGCGTTCTACGATCCGCCGCTGGCGGCGACGATTGCCCGATTTTCGACGGCGGCCACCGCGATCGTTGGCCTTTGTCTCATTGTCTGGCTGGCGATCATGCGTCATTATGATCGCGCCATCATGCTCGCTCCCTGCTGGATTTTGCTGGCCCTGTGGATTGCTGCGGCAGGGGCGACCGTGTTCGGCACTCTCAACAACGATGTGGTCGCGGCGGCACTCGACGGTGGCCTGGTGCTGATCGTGCTGCTCGTCGGCTTCACGGTGATGCAGCACGCTTTTGCCGGCGGGCCGCTGGCCCCCTCATCGGTGAGTGATGGCGAGCGCCGCGCGCTCGCGCTGATCGGGGCTGGCGATGTCGTGTGGGATTGGGACGTTCTGCGCGACCGCATTTTCGTCAGCCCCGAGGCTGAACAGGTGCTGGGCCTGCCGCGCGGCACGCTGCTGGTGGCACCGGCGCGCTGGCTTGATTGTCTGCACCCAAGCGATGGCGACCGCTTTCGCGCCGTCCTCGATGCCGTCCTTGAAACACGGCGCGGTCGTGTCGATGAGGATTTCCGCCTGCGCGATCATGAAGGGCATTATCGCTGGTTTCATCTGCGCGCCCGCCCTGTCGTCGGCTCCGATGGTGAGGTGATCCGCTGTGTCGGAACGCTCGCCGACGTCACCGACATGCGCATTGCCCAGGAGCGCCTGCTCCATGATGCGGTGCACGATAATCTGACCGGCCTGCCCAATCGCGAATTGTTTCTCGACCGCGTCTCCGCCGCCATGGTGCGCGCCCAGACGGACGCACAGATACGTCCTTCCGTCTTTGTCGTGGATGTTGATCGCTTCAAGCAGGTGAACGATTCGGTGGGGCTTGCCGCCGGCGACAGCATGCTGATGACCATTGCCCGCCGCCTGTCGCGCCTCATCGAGCCGCAAGATACGCTGGCGCGCATCGGGGGCGACCAGTTCGGCATCATTCTCATGTCACAATCAGAGACCGATCAGATTGCGGCGTTCGCCGATCGTCTGCGGCGGACCATCCGCCAGCCGCTGAGCTTTGCCGAACGTGAAATATTTCTTACCGCCTCAATCGGTCTTGCCATCCATGATGATCATTATCATGGGCGTGAGGATATCCTGAACGACGCTGAACTGGCGATGTATCACGCCAAAAAAGGCGGCGCGGACCGTATCGAAGCCTTCAAGCCGAGTATGCGCGCCAGCAGCGGCGACCGGCTGATGGTCGAAAGCGAATTGCGCAGAGCCGTGGAGCGCGGCGAAATTCGTGTCTTTTACCAGCCTGTGGTCCGGCTTGCCGATCAGACGATTGCCGGCTTTGAGGCGCTGGTGCGCTGGGAGCATCCGCGGCGCGGGCGCATCTCGCCTGGCGAATTCATCGCGATTGCCGAAGAAAGTGGCGTGATCGTCGAACTGGGGCAGGCAGTCCTCCAGCAAAGCTGCCACCAGCTTGCGATCTGGCAACGCGATTTTCCAAGCCCGCGCCCGCTCACCATGGCCGTCAACGTCTCGAGCCGGCAATTGCTGCGCCAGGACCTTGCCCATGATGTGGGCGCCGTATTGTCGACGACCGGGATCGACCCGGCAACGCTGAAACTGGAGATTACCGAGGGTCTGGTGATGGAAAATCCCGAATTCGCTGCCCAGGTCCTGGTGCGTCTGAGGGAATTAGGCGTGGGCTTGTCGCTTGATGATTTCGGTACCGGCTATTCGAGCCTGTCCTATCTGCAGCGCTTTCCCTTCGACACGCTGAAGATTGATCGCGCCTTCGTCCATCCCGACGGCTCAGGCAAGCGCCCGGCCATCCTGCGCTCGATCGTCGCCCTTGCTCACGACCTTGAAATGGACGTGGTGGCGGAAGGAGCGGAAACGGTGTCCGATGGGCTGGAATTGCGCCAGCTCGGCTGCCTCTATGCCCAGGGCTATGCCTTTGGGCAGCCGATGAATGCCGACCATGCGACGCTCCATCTGCGCGGCGCCACAAGGCTTGCTGCGGCGCAGTAAGGCGTGCGTGTAATTAGTTGACATCATCAACCAATCGCACGAATCTCGACCTCTGTTCTCCGGACGGCGCGCGAGAGGATGCCCGATGTTTGCAGATGAACTCCCCGGTTCCGCCGGCCGGGATAACGCCTTTGGCGCCGACGTGCCCGCCACATCAGTCGCCGCGCTTCGCCGCTTTGCTCGCTTCTACACGCGCCATGTCGGCCTTCTGAAGCCCGGCCTCTACGGCACCAGCCTGACCTTGACCGAAGCGCGCATCCTCTACGAGCTGGCGCGTGGTGAGGGCAGCCACGCCGTCGATATCGCCCGCCTCCTTGCCCTTGATCGCGCGCAACTCAGCCGCACATTCGCGCGCTTCGAAAAGGCCGGGTGGATCAGGCGCGAGACGGACCGGCACGATCGTCGCCGCGCCATCGTCAAATTGACCAGGCCGGGCAAAGCGCTCTTCCGCTCGCTGGATCGTCAAGCCGACCATGACGTCGCCGCCATGTTGAAGCCATTGCCAGGTGATGTCAGACAGCGTCTCATCACCGCACTGGCAACCGCAGAGCACATCCTTACCGCCGCCGCGCCATCGCCCGTCATTATCCGCGACGCCGCCATCGGTGATCTGGGCCTCATCATTCAGCGCCATGCCGTGCTCTACGCGCGTGACTATGGCTGGAATCGCGCCTTCGAAGCTCTGGTGGCCGAGATCGCCAGCACCTACATCCGTGACTTCACTCCCGACCATGATGGCTGCTGGATTGCCGAGCGCGACGGGGCCTTTCTCGGCTGTGTGATGCTGGTCAGGGCCGGGCCTGATGCCGCCAGGCTGCGCCTTCTGCTGGTGGAGCCGCAGGCGCGCGGTCTTGGACTTGGCGGACAATTGGTCGATCACTGTATCGCTGCCGCCAAGGCCCGCAGCTATCGCCGCCTTGTTCTCTGGACCAATGATATTCTTGTCGCCGCGCGCGCGCTTTATGTGCGTCGCGGCTTTGTCCTGACCGCAAGCGAGCCTCATGACAGTTTCGGCCACCACCTCGTGGGCGAGACGTGGGAATTATCGCTGGAGAGCGACTGACGAGCGATCAGGCGTGACCGGTCTGCGATGACAGATGGGTCGGATCGGCGCCGAGATGGCGCAGGATGCGCTGGTATTTTCCTGAAATATCGGGATCAAACACCAGCATACGGTCGGCGGCACAGACGAGCCAGCCATTGGCCTGCAGCTCACGCTCGAGCTGCCCCGGCGCCCAGGCGGCATAACCAAGCGCCAGAATGGCGTCGCGCGGCCCCTGTCCGGCGGCAATGGCGCGAATGATATCGAGCGTCGCAGTGAGGCAGACCCCGTCATCCATCGCCATCGTGGCGTTGGCGATCATGACATCATCGGAGTGAAGGACGATGCCGCGCGACGGCTCAACCGGCCCGCCTTTGACAACCGAAATCGCACCATGCCCCGGCGGCAATGTGATATCGGTTCCTTCAGGGATGATGTTGAGTTGCACCAGCAGATCGAAAAACCGGACGTCATCGGCTGGATGATTGATGATCAGACCCATGGCCCCGGCATCGGAATGGGCACATATATAGATCACCGCGCGTCGAAAGCGCGGGTCGGGCATTGACGGCATCGCCACCAGGAAATGGCCGTCGAGATAGCCCGGACCAGTCAGGCGTTCGAGAAGTTCGGTCAGCTTCATGGGCGTCAGCCTAGCGGTTTCACCGCCCTTATGAATATCCGAGCATCATACACCGCGCCAGTCGACCCCGCTCAAACCCGCTTCACGTGGGCGTCACGAGCTTGTTCATCGTTTTTTCGAATTATCTGGCGTAGGGATACGGGATGCCGATGTTCTTTTCCACCCGTCGCCGCGATGTGTGTGCTGGTGCCGCCGCCGGGCTGATGGCGGTGTGCGCGCAGTGGATGGGACGAAGCCTTGCCAGCGACGCCTTGCCGGCGCGCATGCGCCTGCTCGCCGGCGGACGTGATGGCGAGGGGCGCATTCTTGCCGGTGTCCAGCTGTCGTTGCAGCCGGGCTGGAAGACGTATTGGCGCTTGCCCGGCGGGAGCGGTATCCCGCCGACCTTTGACTGGAGCGCCTCGCTCAATGCAAAATCGCTCATTGTCTCCTACCCGGCACCAAGCCGTCTGGGGGAAGGGCAGGGTATGTTCCTGGGCTATACCGGCGACGTTGTTTTCCCTGTCGAGGTGATACCCGCCGACCCGGCCGGTGACGTCGAACTTGTCCTCAATCTGACGTATGGGGTGTGTGAGCGCATCTGTATTCCAGCCGAAAGCCAGGCGCGGCTGCGCTTTGCATCCGCCTCGCCCGCTGATGACGCCGCCGCGTTGATCGAGCGCGCGCGAGCGCGTGTGCCCCGTCGCGTCCCTGCGGGAACCATGGTCCGGGACTGGCGGTATCTGGCTGATCAACGGCGTATCGAGTTTGCGGTGGATGCGTTGGGTGGCGTTGACTTTGTCGCCGTCGAGGGGCAGGTCGACCTTGATCTGGGGATGGCGGTCGAGGTCGCTTCGTCCGGGCCTTTGAAGCGATTTTCAGTAAGCCTTGGCGGACCATCCGCCGCACCGCCTGCCTCTCCTCTTCTCGTGACCATTGTCAGCCGCCGCGCGGCGGTCGAGGAGGCGCATACACTCGACGGATAGACGATGACCGTCTATGTCAGGAGGCTGGAGCAACGATGCTGCAGCCGGAGACACAGATGACGATTAAAGTTGGTGATCGCCTACCCGACGTGAAGTTCAAGATCATGGGTTCCGATGGCCCTGCTGACCTTGCGAGCAGCGATGTCTTCAAGGGCAAGAAAGTTGCCTTCTTCGCCGTACCGGGTGCCTTTACCCCCACCTGCCACCGTAATCATCTGCCGGGCTATCTCGAGCATGCGGCAGAGCTTCATGCCAAGGGCGTCGATACCATCGCTGTGACCGCCGTCAACGATGTGTTTGTGATGAACGAATGGAAGAAAGCAACGGGGGCCGGCGACAGGATCGTGTTTCTGGCTGACGGCGCGGCTGTCTTTGCCAAGGCCATCGGCCTTGATCTTGATGCGACAGTTCCTGGCCTTGGCATCCGCTCGAAACGCTATGCGATGCTGGTAGACGATGGTGTCGTCAAGGTCCTCAATGTCGAGGACGTGCCTTCCAAGGCTGACGCGTCGAGCGCTGTCGCGCTTCTGAAGGAAATCTGAAATACTCTGCCGGCTTCGCTCGATCAGCCTTTGATCTTTGCAATCGGCGCGCTATGATCCAAGGCGTCTGGCGGCATGTCAGGCAGCACACGCGGGAGAGACCAGCCGGGTATTCCCGACTGGCGCCGAAGGCGCAACCGCCCCGGAAACGCTCAGGCAACCGGACCGCGCGTGTTACAGACTCTGGAAAGCAACGGCCACAGCCGTTCACCGACGGGTGCAAGCCGCGTTGTTGCGATGCGGTGAAATCTCTCAGGTTCCCAGACAGAGGGGGCGCGAACCGGGCATGATCCGGCACGCTGTCTCTTGTCGGGAACCGCGCATGGCCACTGATATTTCTTTGAAGCAGACGCCGCTGGTGATGGCCCATCGCGCCTCAGGCGCGCGCATGGTACCGTTTGCCGGCTATGAAATGCCGCTTCACTACGAGGATGGCATTCTAGCCGAGCACAACTGGACCCGCAGGAATGCCGGTCTCTTCGATGTCTCTCATATGGGGCAGGCTGAGCTGGTCGGCCCCGATCACGAGACGACGGCGCGGGCGCTTGAAGCGCTGGTGCCCGCGGATATTTTGGGCCTTGAGCCGGGAAAGCAGCGCTACACCCAGTTATTGAACCCGTCTGGCGGCATCATTGATGATGTGATGGTGAGCCGTGGCGGCGATGATGGCCGCCTCGCCCTCGTCGTCAACGCAGCCGGCGCATCGGTTGATTATGCGCATATGACAAGCGCACTGCCACCCGTCGTGCGATTGCTCGCGCATGAGGATCGCGCCCTGCTTGCCCTGCAGGGCCCGAAAGCGGCGTCGGTTCTAGCCGAGCACGAGGCGACATTGGCGACCATGAGCTTCATGAGCGTGCGCCACGTGCGGCTGGCCGGTATCGATTGCGTCGTTTCGCGCGCCGGCTATACCGGTGAGGACGGTTTCGAGATAGCGCTTGGCGCCCGCGATGCACCGCGGCTGTGGGCGGTGTTGACGGGCGAGGATGATGTGCGCCCGGTAGGCCTTGGGGCCCGCGATACGCTGCGCCTTGAAGCCGGGCTTTGCCTGTACGGCCACGATATCGACGAGACAACCTCGCCGATCGAGGCGGGGCTTGCCTTCTCGGTCGCCAAGCGCCGGCGTCAGGAGGGAGGCTTTCCTGGCGCTGCGCGGCTTACACGCGAGCTTGCTGGCGATATCAAACGCCAGCGCGTTGGCATCATCGTTGAGGGCCGCCAGCCGGCTCGCGAAGGCTGCGCCATCCTGGATCCGGCGACGGGCCTGAGGATTGGTATCATCACATCCGGCGGTTTTAGCCCGACAGTCGGGCGGCCTGTCGCCATGGGCTACCTCCCGCCGACGCATGCGGTGCCCGGAACAGCGCTTCAGGTGCAGGTGCGCGACAAGCGTCTCAACGCCCTCGGCGCCGCTATGCCATTTGTACCGCATCGCTATGTCCGGGCTCGTTGAACAGCGCGGCCGGCGAATTGATCCCCCTTTTCGGAGCTTTGCCATGTCATCTCTGCGTTTCACCAAAGAACACGAATATGTCCGCCTCGACGGCGATATCGCGACCATCGGCATCACCGACTATGCGCAAAAGCAGCTCGGCGATGTCGTCTTTGTCGAATTGCCGGATGTCGGCGCGAAGCTTGAGCGGGGCAAACAGGCGGCAATTGTTGAATCAGTGAAGGCGGCGTCCGAAGTGTATGCGCCGCTGACGGGTGTGGTGATCGCCGTCAACGAGGCGCTTCCCGATACGCCAGCAATCGTCAATTCGTCGCCGCTGGCCGGGGGCTGGTTCCTCAAGATGACGCTTGCCCATGCCGGCGAGATGGATGTCCTGATGAGCGAGGCAGACTACAACGCCTATGTCGAAACCCTGGGCTGAGGCGTTCCATGCGCTATCTCCCGCTCACCGCTGTTGAACGTCTCGACATGCTGGCCAAAATCGGCGCCGCGTCGATGGATGATCTCTTCGTCGGTATCCCTGCTGACAAGCGTTTGCCGGGGCTGATGGAGCTGCCGGCGGGGCGCGGCGAATGTGATGTCGAGCGCTTGCTCAATGGGCTTTCGGCGCAAAATAAAGCGGCTGGAGATGTGCCCTTCTTCGTCGGTGCTGGCGCCTATCGCCACCACATCCCCGCCAGCGTCGATCATCTCATCCAGCGCTCGGAATTCCTCACCTCCTACACCCCCTACCAGCCCGAGATCGCGCAGGGGACGCTGCAATACCTCTTCGAATTCCAGACGCAGGTGGCATTGCTGACCGGCATGGAGGTCGCGAACGCCTCGATGTATGATGGCTCGACGGCCACCGGCGAAGCCGTCCTCATGGCCCATCGCCTGACGAGGCGCAGCAAATCCGTGCTGTCGGGCACGCTGCACCCCCATTACCGTGCGGTTGTTGAAACGTTGTCGCACATGGCAGGCGATCACGTGGAGGCGCTGGCACCGGCCATTGCCGGCAGGAGCGAGGATATCCTCGCAGCCATCGATGCTGACACGTCGTGCGTCGTCGTTCAGTCGCCGTCTTTTTATGGCGAGATCATCGATCTGCGGCCGATTGCCACCAAAGCCCACAGCGTTGGCGCCCTGCTGATTGCGGTGGTGAGCGAAGCGGTGTCCTTCGGCCTGGTTGAAAGTCCGGGTCAGCTCGGGGCTGATATCGTGGTGGCGGAAGGCCAGTCTATCGGCAACAGCCTCAATTTCGGCGGCCCCTATGTCGGGCTCTTCGCCACCCGCCAGAAATTCGTCCGCCAGATGCCCGGGCGCCTGTGCGGCGAAACGGTTGATGCCGATGGCAGGCGCGGTTTTGTCCTCACTTTGTCGACCCGCGAGCAGCATATCCGTCGCGACAAGGCGACATCGAACATCTGTACCAACTCCGGCCTGTGCTGCCTTGCCTTCACCATTCACATGGCGCTTCTGGGTGAAACAGGCCTCAAGCGACTTGCACGCCTCAATCATGCGCATGCGGTCAGACTTGCCGACATGTTGCGGGACGTCAAAGGGGTGGAGGTGTTGAACCATTCCTTCTTCAATGAATTCACCCTGCGCGTCCCTGGCGATGCGGCAACACTGGTGGAAGCCCTGGCGCAGGCGGGTGTGCTTGCCGGCGTACCGGTATCGCGGCTTGAGCCGGAGTGCCCGCACCTCAATGATCTGCTGCTCGTCGCCTCCAGCGAGATGAACAGCGATGACGATCGCCACAGGCTGGTCGCGGCAATGAAAAAGGTGCTCGCATGAATTCCGAAGGTGGCCCCACCGCCCTATCACAAACGACCAGCATCCGCCCGGCGCGAACCTTTACCGCCAACCGAGCGCTTCAGCAGGAAGAAGGGCTTCTTTTCGAGATCGGGCGCCTTGATGTCACCGGCGTTGATCTTGAGGAGCCTGCGGCTTTCGTGCCGCGCCTTGGCGGATTGGAGAGAGCGGGCGCGATCGGCCTCCCCGGCCTCAGCGAACCGGAAGCGATGCGCCATTATGTGCGCCTCAGCCAGAAGAATTACGGCATTGATTCAGGGCTGTTTCCGCTGGGCTCCTGCACCATGAAACACAATCCTCGGTTAAATGAGAAGATGGCACGCCTGCCGGGCTTTGCCGATATCCACCCATTGCAGCCGCAATCAACCGTGCCCGGCGCGCTGGCGCTCATGGAGATGCTGTCGCATTGGCTGATCGAGATGACGGGCATGAACGCGGTGGCGCTGAGCCCCAAGGCAGGCGCCCATGGCGAGCTTTGCGGAATGATGGCGATCAAGGCGGCGCTGGCTGCCCGTGGCGAGCACGAGCGTCAGGTGGTGCTCGTGCCTGATTCAGCCCATGGCACTAATCCCGCGACCGCTGCCCTGATCGGCTTCAGCGTGCGCTCGGTGCCAGCCGGCGCTGATGGCATGGTGCGGGCGGATGCGGTCAAAGCAGCCCTTGATGGCGATGTCGCGGCAATCATGCTGACCAATCCCAACACCTGCGGTCTGTTCGAGGCCGAGATCGTCGCAATCGCCGAGGCCGTGCACGAGGCTGGCGCCTATTTTTACTGCGACGGCGCCAATTTCAACGCCATCGTCGGCAAGGCGCGTCCGGGCGATCTGGGTGTCGACGCCATGCACATCAACCTGCACAAGACTTTTTCGACGCCTCATGGCGGCGGCGGTCCGGGGGCCGGGCCGGTGGTCCTGTCGGCAGCCCTCGCCCCGTTTGCCCCGGCGCCCTATCTGCGCCGCGATGGCTGGGGCCTGCGCCTCGTTGAGGATTCAGCGCGCGAAGGCGATCACGCCCCCTTCGGTCGCCTCACCGCTTTCCACGGCCAGATGGGTATGTATGTGCGCGCATTGTCCTACATGCTCTCGCATGGCGCCAATGGCATGAAGCAGGCATCCGAGGATGCCGTCCTCAACGCCAATTACATCCGCGCCGGGCTGAGCGACCTCTTGAGCCAGCCCTTCGGCGACCAGCCCTGCATGCATGAGGTGCTGTTTGATGATGCCTGGCTGAAAGGGACTGGCCTCACCACGCTCGACATCGCCAAGGCGCTGATCGACGAGGGCTACCATCCCATGACGATCTATTTCCCGCTGGTCGCCCATGGTGCCATGCTGATTGAACCAACCGAATCGGAATCAAAGCTCTCGCTTGACCTGTTCATTGCGACCATGCGCGATCTCGCTTTGGCCGTGAAGGCGGGCGAGAAAGAGCGCTTTCTTTCCGCCCCGCGCCTCAGTCCGCGCCGCCGGCTTGATGAGACGCGTGCGGCCCGTCAGCCCGTTTTGCGCTGGAAGCCCCGCGCGCCGCTGCCGCAGGCAAATGATTAGACGGGAACGGGCTAGCTGCGGGCTCGCGATTTACGTGCCGTTTTGGGTGCTGCCGGCGGAGGTGCCGGATCAAAGCCCACAAATATCTGCAGGTCGGAGAGTTTATCGCTGGGATCGCGGGTGATTTTGAAATTGTCGATGACGACCGAAAAATTTGCCTGCGCCTCATTGGGCGGTATTGTCACGCTCACCTGGGTCAGGCGGGAATCGAGGACATCATCCCCTCTCACAACAGCAATCCGCACCGGCACCTGATAGACTCCGGGTGATCCGGACGGCCCCAGCAGCAGGCGGCCGATGGCGCCGACACGGTAACTTCCGGCGAAATTATCATCGGCTCCCAGCGTGCGGCATTCACGCGCCAGCTTGCCAAGCGTGGCCTGCCACACCAGCGCTTCCGCCGCCTCACCGGCACCTGCGCGGAAGGTACGAAGGGTCTCGGTACCCTCGCGGACTTCCACGTTGGGGCAGCTGGCAGCGACGATCCCTGGCGCCAGCTTCGGCGCGGCGGGGTCGCCGGGAATGGCCAGAGGCGCGCCGAAAATTCCCTGCAGCCATCCTGGGCGGGCATTGGTTGGAAGGTCGGCGAGCGAGGGTTGGCTGGCCGCCGGCGCCGCCGCCGCCTGGCCCGCAACTGTTCCTGATCTCTCGACAGATGCGGGCGCCTGGGAAGCGGGCTGGCTTGCCCCGATACCAAACGCGCTGCATCCGGCCAGCGTCAGGAATGCCGTCCCTGCGACTCCTTGGCGTAGTCGGGCAACCATCACTCGCTTGCGAACCGCGCAGACCATGGATAGACATCTCCATTGCCGCCATGCTGGGGGCGTTCGTGTCCTAGCATGGCAAGCGTTGCAACCAAAACAGGCAGGCCGGCGCCTGATATGCGCCACTTGACCGGAGCTTATCGCTGCTCCTGTGCCGTCAAGACAAGGAAATTTCATGGCAAGCGCTGAAAAACCCAAGTTGAACATCATCCTGTGCTCGCCGCGCGGCTTCTGCGCTGGTGTTGTGCGTGCCATTGATGTGGTGGTACTGGCGTTGAAAAAATACGGCGCGCCGGTCTATGTGCGCCACGAAATCGTCCATAATCGCTACGTGGTGGAGAGTCTGAAGCAAAAGGGCGCGATTTTCGTCGAGGAACTCGACGAGGTGCCCAGCGATGATCATCCGGTGATCTTTTCGGCCCATGGCGTCCCGAAATCCATTCCCGCCGAGGCCGCCAGCCGCAATCTGCTTGCCATCGACGCCACCTGTCCGCTGGTGACGAAAGTGCATCGCGAGGCCGAGATCCATCATCGTCGCGGCCGCAACATCATCCTTATCGGCCACGCCAGCCACCCCGAAGTGACGGGGACCATGGGTCAATTGCCTGACGGTGCGGTCCAGCTTGTCGAAACGGTAGATGATGTCGCAAGGCTGAAGCCGCGCGATGAAGGCAATCTCGCCTACATCACCCAGACGACGCTGTCGATCGACGACACCCATGATATCATCCTCGCCCTTGAGCAGCGCTTTCCCTCGATCACCGGACCGCACAAGGAGGACATTTGCTACGCCACCACCAACCGTCAGGAAGCGGTGAAGGTGGTCGCCCCGCAGGTTGACGCGCTGATCGTTGTCGGCGCCCCCAATTCCTCAAACTCGCTGCGTTTGCGCGAGGTTGCCGAGCGCGCCGGATGCGCCCGCTCCTACCTTGTCCAGCGCGCGGCTGAAATCGACTGGTCCCTGTTTGAGGGCATCAAGACGCTGGGTCTGACGGCAGGCGCTTCGGCGCCCGAGGTCCTGGTCGAGGAAGTGATGGGGGCATTCGCCGAGCGCTACGACATCACTATCGACCAGGTCTCGACCTCGGAAGAACATGTCTTTTTCCCGCTGCCGCGCCAGTTGCGCGACGTAGCCCAGCCCGAGCCGGCGGTTTAGCAGCCGCCCTCAGCTGTTGAGGATCAGCCCCACGCCCAGCACGACGAGCAGCAGTCCTGCCGCCTCGAGGCCTGTCGTGCCCTGCCTGAAGACCTTGCGTGACAAGGCCCAGGCAAAGATCACCTCGACAAGCGCCAGCGTGCGCACGCGGGCGACCTGTTCAAGCGCAAACGCCAGAAACCAGAATTGCGAGGCAATCGCCCCGGTGAAGCCCGCCGGCAATGAAGAGCGCCACGCCTTGAGCACGCCGATGAGCACCTGGCGGTCACGTACCGCCAGATAGGCTGACAGGCTGAAGGCCTGGAAGGCCAGCCCCCAGACAAGCGTGGTCGTCGCCCGTAACACAAAGCTCGTGTGCTCAAGCGACAGCACGCCACCACGAAAGCCTACCGCAGCGGCGCCAAAGAGCGCACCCGAGATGATACCGCGCAGGGCCGGCCGGGCATTGGCTTTGAAGCCTCTGGTTTCTGTTCCGGCCGGCCACGACATCATCAGCACGCCGCCGGTCGCCATCAGGATGGCCATCACCGCCAGCGCTGACAGATGCTCGCCCAAAACGACAACCGCAAAGAGCGCCACGTGAATGGGTTCGGTCTTGGTGAGTGCCGTCGTCACCACGAACGACTTTTCGTTCATTGCCGACAGCATGAGGCCGGTGGCGAGGATCTGCGCGAAGGCGCCAAGCGCCACCCACAGCAGGAAGGCGATATTGGGCGCCGGCGGCGCGGCGCCAGACGTCAGGCAGACGATCAGCAAAAACAGCAGGGAAAAGGGCAGGCCGTAGAGAAAGCGTACATGGGTGGCGCCGACCGTGCCGAGCCTTTTGGTCAGGCTGCGCTGCACGCCATTGCGCACCGTCTGCGCGGCGGAGGCGGTGACGGTAAAGACAGCCCATAGCCATTCGAACATGTGTGAAACCCGGTTGGTGGTCTGGTGGGCGTTTTGACGTGGTGGATAAGCAAGGCTACCACCGGTTGCGGCATGGTGCGCGGAGCTGTGGTGGGAATGGCAGTCTATACCGATGTATCGGATGAAGAATTATTGTCCTTCGTGGCGGCATACGACATCGGCATGCCTTTGTCTTTCAAGGGAATCGCTGAAGGTGTCGAGAATACCAACTATCTGCTCCATGCCGAAGGCGGTCGGTTTATTCTCACCCTCTACGAGAAGCGGACAAAAAGCGAGGATCTGCCGTTCTTTTTGGGGTTGATGCGCCATCTGGCGTCCAAGGGCGTGCGCTGCCCGATGCCGGTTGCCGATCGCCAGGGTGAAAGCCTGAAGCGGCTTGCCGGTCGTCCGGCAGCGATGATGAGTTTTCTCGACGGTGTGTCGGTGCGCCGCCCGAGTGCGGAACAATGCGCGACTGTGGGTGCGGCCCTCGCCGCCCTTCACGAAGCCAGCGCCGATTATGAATTATCACGGCCAAACGCCATGTCGGTCATGGCCTGGCGCCCGCTGATTGCGGCGGTGGGTGAGCGCGCTGACGAGGTGGCGCTGGGGCTTGCCGAGGACATCGAGGATGAGATGGCCTTCCTGGAGCGCCACTGGCCATCCGACCTGCCACGCGGCGTCATTCACGCCGATCTCTTTCCCAACAATGTCCTCTTCATCGGCAAGCAGGTGTCGGGGCTCATCGATTTCTATTTCGCCGCCAATGATGCCTACGCCTATGATCTGGCGATCTGCCTGAATGCCTGGTGTTTTGAAGCCGATCACTTTTCGCTCAATATCACCAAGGCGCGCGCACTCGTGGAGAGTTACAGCAAAATCAGGCCGCTGGCCGACGGCGAAAAAGCGGCGTTTCCGCTGCTGAGCCGTGGTGCCGCCATGCGCTTCCTCGCCACCCGCCTCTATGACTGGATCAATACGCCGCCGGGTGCCCTGGTGAAGCGTCTTGATCCCGTCGAATACTGGCGCAAAAACCGCTTTCACCGGCGCATCATGTCGCCCGCTGATTATGGTCTTTGAGCATGGCAGACACCGCAAAGCGCGTGATCATCTTCACCGATGGCGCCTGTTCGGGAAATCCCGGGCCGGGCGGCTGGGGGGCGGTCCTGCGCTGGGGCGCGAGCGAGCGCGAGCTCTCCGGGGGCGAAGCTGACACGACCAATAACCGCATGGAGCTGATGGCTGCCATCGAGGCGCTGGCAGTCCTCACCCGGCCGATGTCGGTTGACCTCACCACCGACAGCGAATATCTGCGCAATGGCATCATGCAGTGGATTCATGGCTGGAAACGCAATGGCTGGAAGACGGCACAGAAAAAGCCGGTGAAGAACGCCGATCTGTGGATGCGCCTCGATGAGCTGGTCGCCCGCCACGACATCGCCTGGCACTGGACCAAGGGGCATGCCGGCGATCCGATGAATGAGCGCGTGGACGAATTGGCGCGCGCTGCCATCAAGCGCTTGCGCGAGCAAGGGTAGCCCTCACCCTGGGCCCGAGCGGATTTGGCATATGGCCGTGCAGCCTCTAACCTTGCGGCAGCCATGATCAGGAGTAACCGATGCCGTACACCGCCACAGCGCAGATGATGACACCCGGAACGGACATCCCGACCTATGCCGATGTCGAAGCGGCGGCCAGGCGTCTTGCCGGCGTTGCTCACCGCACGCCTGTCGTGACGTCGCGCGCCGCGAACAAGCGGGCAGGGGCCGAACTCTTCTTCAAATGCGAGAATTTTCAGCGCGCCGGCGCCTTCAAATTTCGTGGCGCTTATAACGCGATATCGCTGCTGTCGCCGGCGGCAAGGAAGGCTGGTGTGCTCACCTATTCCTCCGGCAACCACGCGCAGGCGATAGCCCTTGCTGGCTCCCTTCTTGGCGTTCCCGCCACCGTCCTCATGCCTGAGGACGCGCCGGCGATGAAAGTCGCCGCCACGCAAGGCTATGGCGCTCACGTCATCCGCTTCGACCGCTACAAGGATAGCCGTCATGAGCTCGCAACGATCATGGCAAACGAGCGGGGGCTGACGTTGATCCCGCCCTTCGACCATGCCGATATCATCGCCGGGCAGGGGACGGCCGCCAAGGAGCTGATCGAGGAGACTGGCGCGCTTGACGCCTTGCTCATCTGCATGGGCGGCGGCGGGCTGGTCGCCGGCTGCGCGCTGGCCGCACGCGCTTTGTCGCCGTCAGCAGCCATTATCGGCGTCGAGCCGGAAGCCGGCAATGACGGCCAGCAATCCTTCCGCGCTGGTAAAATCGTTGAAATCACTGTGCCGCGCACCCTTGCCGACGGTGCGCAGACAACGGCGCTGGGGGAGCGCAACTTTGCCATCATCCGCCGCGATTTGAGCGATGTTCTGACCGTCGACGACACAGAGCTTGTTGCGACCATGAGATTCTTTGCCGAGCGGATGAAGATGATCGTCGAGCCGACGGGCTGTCTTGCAGCGGCGGGCGCCTTTGCTCACGCCGCGCAGACATGGCCGGGGGGCAGGGTTGGCGTTATCATCAGCGGCGGCAATGTCGATCTTGCCGCTTTCGCGCGGCTGGTGGCTTGAAATCGCGCAATCGTGACTTAGAACGGCAAGACTTTAATGATTTAGTACATCATCCCGTGTACCAAACTCTGCGATACGTATTGTAACGTAGATAGAGATTGAGGTCGATGATGAACCGCCGTTCGCTCCTTGCGTTGATAACAGGCGCTGCCCTTGTACCCCTGATGCGCGCTGCTGAGGCGGCTGCCGGCTTCCTGCATTATAAGGCGGAAGAATTCGCGCAGATGCTGAAGAATGGCGACACCATCGTCATTCACGTCCATGCTGACTGGTGCCCGACCTGCACCCGCCAATTGGTGACACTCGAACAGATGGCAAGCGAAGCGGCTTTCAGCCGTGTGCGCTTTGTTCGCGTCAATTTTGATACGGACCTCGATTTCCTGCGCGCCAATCGTGTGTCCAGCCAGTCAACGATCATCGTCGTCAAGGGCGGCCACGAAGCAAGCCGCTTTGTGGGCGTGACCCGCGCCGGCGAAATCCGCACCCGCATCACCGCCGCGGTCTGACGACCGGGGAGTGTTCACGTGACAGCGCTTGCCCTGGCCTTCCTCGCCGGGACGTTAACCACGCTGAACCCGTGCGTTCTTCCCATGTTGCCGCTCGTCCTGGCGGGAACCATGAGTGGAGGCAGGCTCGGGCCGGTCGCCTTTGCCGCCGGCATGGTGTTGTCGTTCACTGCGCTTGGTCTCTTCATCGCCACCATCGGCATTGGTCTTGGCATCACGCCCAATGTGCTGCGTCAGGTGGCCGCGCTGATGTTTGTCCTCTTTGGTCTCGTTTTGCTGGTTAAACCGCTGCAGGAGCGTATGGCGCTTGCAACCGCCGGTATCGCCACGGGTGCCAATGCACTGGCCGGGCGGGTGGAAGCAAAGGGCCTTGCCGGCCCGTTTCTCTTCGGAACGTTGGCAGGGGCCTTGTGGTCGCCATGTTCAGGGCCTTCGCTCGGGGCGGCGATTGCGCTGGCAGCCGAATCGGGCGGACTTGCGCCAGCCGCGCTGCGCATGTTGGCCTTTGGCCTTGGCGCGACGCTCATTCTGATGATCCTTGCCTATGGCTCGCGCGCTGCCATCATGGATCGGCGCAATACGCTGCTATCCGCTGCGGGCTGGGTAAAACCCGCTGCCGGTTTTTTGTTTGTTGCAATCGGCCTCATCGTCCTCACCGGCCTCGACAAGACGATGGAAGCGTTCCTCGTCGCCCATATGCCGGATTGGCTGATCGATATCACCACCAGCCTGTGACCGGGCTGGCGCCCTACATGCCGATGTAATTCGGGCCGCCCGCCCCTTCCGGCGTCACCCAATTGATGTTCTGGGCGGGGTCCTTGATGTCGCAGGTTTTGCAATGGACGCAATTCTGCGCGTTGATGACAAAGCGCGGATCGCTTTTCGTCTCGGAATTGGCGTAAACCACCTCGTACACGCCCGCCGGGCAATAAAGCCGCGCCGGCTCGCCATAGAGCGGCAGGTTCCGGCCAATCGGGATGCTTGCGTCTTTGAGCTGCAGATGCACCGGCTGGTCTTCCTCGTGATTGGTGTTGGAGAGATAGACCGAGCTTGGCTTGTCGAAGCTGATCTTGCCGTCCGGGCGCGGATAATCGATGGGTGATGACTGCGCCAGCGTTTTCAGCGTAGCGAAATCGGCCTTGCCATGTTTCATCGTACCAAACAGCGAAAAGCCGAAGGTGTTGCACCACATGTCAAAGCCGCCGAGAGCGATGCCGATGAAGGTGCCAAGCTTCGACCATAGTGGCTTGGCGTTGCGCACCCGCCACAGATCCTGACCGATCGCAGACGTCCGCCACGCCTCCTCATAAGCTGCCAGCTCGTCATGAGCGCGCCCCTGTTGCAGCGCCGTGAACGTATGCTCGGCCGCCAGCATGCCTGAGAGAATGGCGTTATGACTGCCCTTGATGCGCGGCACGTTGACGAAGCCCGCCGCACACCCGAGCAGCGCTCCGCCGGGAAACGTCAGCTTGGGCACCGACTGATACCCACCCTCGGTAATGGCGCGCGCCCCGTAGGCGATACGCTTGCCGCCCTCGAACACGCTGCGGATGCCAGGGTGCGTTTTGAAGCGCTGGAACTCGTCGAAGGGCGACAAATAGGGGTTCGTGTAGTTGAGATGAACAACGAAGCCGGCGGCAACAAGCCGCTCGCCATAATGATAGAGGAAGGAGCCGCCGCCGGTTGTGTTGTCAAGCGGCCAGCCGAAACTGTGCTGCACCAGACCGGGCTGATGCTTGTCGGCGGCCACTTCCCAGATTTCCTTGATGCCGATGCCGAATTTCTGTGGCTCGCGCCCCTGTGACAGGTCGAAGCGGGCGATTGCCTGCTTGCTGAGATGACCGCGCGCGCCCTCGCCGAGCAGCGTGTATTTGCCGCGCAGCTCCAGGCCACGGGTAAAGGTTGATTTGGGGCTGCCATCCTTGGCAACACCCATATCGCCGGTAGCAACCCCGACCACACCGCCCGCCTTGTCATAGAGCAATTCGGCAGCGGCAAATCCCGGATAAATCTCGACACCCAGAGCCTCCGCCTCACCGGCGAGCCATTTCACCACCTCACCCAGCGAGACGATATAGTTGCCGTGATTGTTCATCAGTGGCGGCATCATCCAGTTGGGCAGGCGAAACGCCATCGAGGTGCCAAGAAAGAGAAAGCGGTCATCCTTCACTTGCGTGGTGATCGGGGCGCCTTTCTCCTTCCAGTCAGGGATGAGCTGGTTGATGCCTACCGGATCAATGACGGCGCCCGACAGGATATGGGCGCCGGGCTCCGAGCCCTTCTCGACGACGACCACCGAAATCTCGGCACCATTATCCATCGCCAGCTGTTTGAGGCGAATGGCGGCGGCCAGACCCGCCGGTCCGGCGCCAACAATCACCACATCATAGTCCATCTGGTCGCGCGCTGGCTTATCGGTCAAATTCTGGCTCATTCTTGCCACTCCCCTCGCGTTTGGTTACATCCGATGTAGCAGCGCGCCATCAGGCTTGCGACCATTTTATCCTGCTTCACGCCAGTCGGGTCCGATTCATGCAGGTATCTGCGACAGAGGCAATGTCGGTTGCGCAGGCAAGAGCACTGCTTGACTGGTATATCGCCATGGGCGTTGATTGCGCTATTGGCGAAACTCCGATCGACCGCTTCGCTCTGGGCAATGCCACGCCCACATCCCCGTCCAGGCCAGCCGCGGTCGCTTCCCTGATAGCGCCGCTATCGCCTCGCGCCAGCGCCGCACGACCCTCCGCGCCGGCCATCGAGGGTGAGCCCGGCATCGCCGAAGCGCGCCGTCTCGCCGCCGCGGCAATGAGTCTCGACGAGCTGCGCGAGGCGATGAACGCCTTCGAGGGCTGCGCTTTGAAGGCAACCGCGTCCCAACTCGCGTTTGCCGATGGCATTGCCGGTGCAGCCCTGATGCTGGTCGGTGAAGCGCCGGGCCGGGAAGAAGATTTGCAGGGCAAACCCTTCGTCGGACGCTCCGGGCAATTGCTCGATCGTATTCTGGCATCGATCGGCCTTGATCGCAGCAAGGTCTATATCGCCAACGTTGTGCCTTGGCGCCCGCCAGGCAACCGCACACCCACTCCCCAGGAATTGGCAATCTGCCGACCCTTCATCGAACGTCAGATTGAATTGGCGGCACCCAAATGCCTCGTCCTGCTGGGCGGCGCGGCCAATTCCGCCCTGACCGGCTCCTCTCAAGGCATTGTCAAGCAACGCGGGAAATGGCTGAGCCTGCACATGGGACAGCTTGTCCTGCCCACCATGCCGACCTTCCACCCGGCTTATCTGTTACGAAACCCCCTCTCCAAGAAATTGATATGGAACGATTTTTTGGAAGTTCATCAAGTGTTGCGCCGGGCCTGACGGCGCGGGCAGCGCGTTGAAAGCAGGAAACGACGCAAAGCAAAAATCACGCAAGATAAGTTGAAATTATTTGAATAACTTAACCGAATTTCAAAGATCAGCGGTTAGATTGGACACATGCCGGACAAGAAGATTATCTGGCTCCGCCATGGCGGAAATTAAGCACAAGGAGTGAGCTGAATGAACAAGATGCGCGAATTTTTTTCCTGCGAGAGCGGCGCGACGGCAATCGAATATGGTTTGATTGCTGCTGGTATCGCTGTTGTTGTTATCGGCGCGGTTAATAGTATTGGTACGAACCTCAACACTGTGTTCACCAACGTCCAAAACAACCTCAAATAAAATATCCAATAAATTCTATCTGATCATGCATCCTGACATCGGGCAGAGCAAGCTTTGCGGCTTGTTCTGCTTTTTTCATTTCATTTAGGTATTTAATTTATTATTAACAAATTTAAATAAAAAATTAAATCAAGCGTTAAATATATAATTTTTATCGATTTGACACATTAATTCCAGGCGAGATGCAATGGTCAATTAACGTCTGTCAAATATAAAAACGCAGATGCACGGGATGATGGTTCCCGTCACGTATCATCGCGCAAGGAGTGAGCGAGCATGAACGCAATCGCCCGGTTTATCGGCTGCAACAAGGGTGCGACCGCCATTGAATATGCTCTGATTGCCTCCGGCATCGCTGTAGCCGTCATCGTAGCGGTCACCGGCCTTGGTACCAATTTGAACGCGCTCTTTACCAAGGTCCAAAACAACATCAAATAAGCGTTTCATTCATCAATATCGCGCCGTACCGGCCCGCTGGCGACGCGAAATCCCTTCGCTTGAAGCGCTTTTCTGGTTAACTCTCCGCTGTCGCTGCGCGACCAGCCGATGCCGGCAAAGGCGCCCGCTTTGCCGGGAGGAAAGCGTGGCGCGGTGCCCTTGACCGCGCAAAACCAGAATCCGCCATCTTCGGCATAGGCGATCACAGCGTCGGCGCCCTTGAGGGCGCTGAACGCCGCCGCGATATGCGTGGCGTTGACATCAACAATATCGCTCCCCATGACCGCCGCCGGCGCCGCGCCGGCATGGGCGAGCAGGCTACCCATACGATGGCCGAGATCGCCTGAGCTTTGTGCCAATACCTCGCAGCCGGGGGCAAGCCGCCGCCATAACGGGCTGTGAACCGCAGTGGGCGGCGTGACGGCCAGGATCGTTCGCCAGCGTTTGTCCTGCCCTGCCGTCCGCAAGGTGGAGGCCAGCAATGTACGATATAGCGACACCGCGCCAATAGCGCCAATCCGTCGCGCCAGCCTTGTCTTGACGGCGCCGGCAATCGGCAGCCGTGCCATGATGAACAGCAGGGGCCGCGATCTTCCGGCCTTGCGCTGGCGTGCAGGCGAGCTCGTCATTTTTGTCCTTGATAGCGACGCATCAGCGCTTCCGGAGAGGCGCCAAGCAGGTAGAGCGCAAGACAGGAGAGATTGCGCAGGCTGCGCCCGACATAGCCGTCGGTCTCATAACGCCTGGCACTGGTGATGGCCCTGGTGCGCAGGATCTGCAGGTTCCGGTGACCGATACGCCGGACCATATCGACGTCTTCCATCAACGGTATGTGCCGGAAGCCTCCCAGCCGGCGGTAATGATCAAGGCGCATGAGCAGCCCCTGATCGCCATAGGGAAGTGCGAACAGGAAGCAGCGCAGCGCCACCATTCCTTCAAGCAGGCGGGCTTTCACGCCGAAACTGTCAAGGGCAAAGGTGAAGCACGCAGCCCTGTCATCGTCCTGCTTGTCGGCGCGTTCGATAAAGGCCGACACCTCTTGCTCCCAGCCAGGACCGGGAAGGGTATCGGCATGCAGGAAAAGAAGCCAGGGCCCGCGCGCCTGCGCGGCGCCGGCGGCAAGCTGCGTGCCACGTCCTTTGTTACTATGAACGATGCCACAACCCATGGCATCGGCGATAGCGAGTGTGTCATCCTGCGACCCGCCATCGCTGACGATGACCTCGCGCACCAGGCCGTCGGCCGCAGCCGGCACCAGTGTGCATAGCGTTGCCGGGAGGTCTTGGGCGGCATTGAAGGTGGGGATGATAACGCTGATCATGGCTCCACAGTGCCGAGAACCGGGCGCCGTGGGCAAGCAGGAAATGCGCAGGCCGCTTGCAAACAACAAAGAACAAAGATAGAACATCGCAATGACCCAGCTTGCAATCCGCCACACTTTGCCAGGCGACAATCACATCGCTGAACCGCGACGCCGCGGGCGTGGCGTGGTGTCGAATGCCGTCGGTCGCTTTGAGGCTTTGAAGCGTCACGAGGAAGATGACGGGTGGGGCAGTGTCGACACGCTGCCGGCATTCCGCACCGAGGTGGCGGTTGAAATGGCGCGGGCGATCATTGCCCGCAATGAATCGCCTGATATTTCCTTTGACCGTTCGATCAATCCCTATCGCGGCTGCGAGCATGGCTGCGTCTATTGTTTTGCGCGGCCAACCCACGCTTTTCTCGGATTGTCGCCCGGGCTCGATTTCGAGACCCGTCTGGTGGCAAAAGACAATGCCGCCGACCTTCTCGAACGCGAACTGGCAAATCCGCGATATGAACCGCGCACCATCGCGCTGGGCACCGCGACCGACCCCTATCAGCCCATTGAGCGCGAGCGCAAACTGACCCGCAGCGTTCTCGAAGTGCTCGAGCGCGCCGGCCATCCGGTCGGTATCGTCACCAAATCGGCGCTGGTGACCCGCGATATCGATATTCTGGCGCGCATGGCCGAGCGTAACCTCGCCAAGGTGGCGATATCGGTGACGACGCTTGATCATCGTCGCGCCCGTTCGCTGGAGCCGCGGGCCTCGACCCCCAAACGCCGGCTGGAGGCGATCAGCCGGCTGAGCGCGGCCGGCATCCCGACCACGGTGCTGATTGCCCCGGTGATCCCCGCGCTCAATGATTACGAGATCGAGGCGATCCTCGAGAAAGCCTATGAGGCTGGCGCGCGCGAGGCCGGTTGGGTGATGCTGCGCCTGCCGCGCGAGGTGCGCGACCTGTTCACCGAATGGCTGATGACGCACGAACCGGACCGCTACCGTCATGTCATGAGCATCATCCGCGCCATGCGCGGCGGCAAGGATTATGACGCAACCTTCGGCAAGCGCATGACCGGCGAGGGCCCCTATGCGTGGATGATCGCCCGGCGCTTCCAGGCAGCGCTCCGGCGCCTTGGCTATCGCAGCACGAGGACAAGGCTTGACACCAGTCATTTCCGCCGGCCTGTGCTCGCAGGCGGGCAACTCTCACTGTTTTAGAAACAACATTCCGTCACGGCACCTTGCGCACCGCTTCGATCACCGGTGTCACCGCCACCGCCAGCGCCGGACCAAGTGCGGCAGGTACGGCATTGCTGGCGGTGATCAAGGCGTCCAGCCCATCACGCCGCAATGCGCTGAGGGCTTGCTGGAGGGACGCCAGCAATGCCGGTGTCAGACGGTCAAGTTCCGGGCGGATGCTGGCTGCCAGATCAGGCGGCGCCGGCAGCACCAGCCATGACAGACCAAGGATCACGGCCATGATCACCGTTCGGTCGATCTTGGCACGAATTATCACGCAATCCTCCCTCACTCGCTGACGATCGGAAAGGGGGCGAAATTTTCTCTGTCGGCAAAGCCCGAGTGTGGATAAATATCTCGCATGATGAGCCCCGCCCGCCAAGTCCGCCCTATGATCCTTGCCGCTGCGAGTGGGGTGGCGGGAATTGACGAAGCCGGCCGTGGGCCGCTGGCCGGCCCGCTGGCGGTGGCGGCTGTCCTTCTTGATCCTCGCCGGCCCATCCCCGGCCTCGATGATTCAAAAAAACTCACCGCGTCCCGTCGTGACGAACTCTACGTGCGCATCATGGCCGAGGCCGAGGCCGTATCTCTTGTCTTTATGTCGACAGACGACATCGCGGCCTTGAACATCCGTGGCGCCACGCTTGCCGGGATGCGTCGTGCGGCCCACGCCCTGTCGCGCGCCGCCATCGCCTTCGTCGTTGATGGACGTGACGTGCCGCCGGGGCTGGATGCGCCTGCCAGCGCCATCATCGGCGGCGATGGCAGATATGCAGCAATCGCCGCTGCCTCCATCATCGCCAAAGTCGCCCGCGACCGCGCCATGCAGACGCTGGCGAACGATTATCCGGGCTATGGTTTCGAGCAGCATATGGGCTATGGCACGAAACGCCACCTGCAGGCGCTCCGCCGCCTCGGCCCAACCCCCATCCACCGCGCAGGCTTTGCCCCCGTCGCCGATGCGCTGCGGCTCCGTCAATCATCAGCAGCAACTTGTTAACTGCGTTCCTTTACCGGGCATCGACTCTTTCCCTTCACCATAAGTGCCGTTGCCCGCCCGTCGCGGTCAGCAGCGAACAAGCGTTGGTGAGTTGCGTCATGTCGGTAAAGCGTCGTCGCGAGGCGGTGTCCTCGTCCCCCTTGCCTGTCGATACCATCCTGCTTGGCGATTGCGTCGCCCATA
>JAKFVK010000241.1 GCA_021732205.1 Hyphomicrobiales bacterium
GCAGAGCGCTCCGTCAGCGGTCTGTGGGACGCTATCGGACGGATCATCGATCTCTTCCCCGCAGACGAATGCGCCAACTACTTCAAGGCCGCCGGCTACGATGCAACCTGATCGGATTCCGCTCTAGTCTCATGATGTTCTGGTCCTCAAAGGACCCAAGCCAACCGCTGCAGATGTTGGCACGATCATGGACAAACTCAGGGGAGGCGAAGATGTGTTGGATATTTTCTGGTCAGCCGGCTGAACGCTACCGCTTCCTGACCCGCTCCATCCGCTTGGGCGGACACGCCACATCCATCAGGCTTGAAGCGGCGTTCTGGACCATTCTCGATGAGATTGCAGCCAAGGAGGGCGTCACGATCGCCAAATTTCTGACGAAGCTGCACGACGAAGTCTTGGCTTTCCAAGGTGAGGTCACAAATTTTGCTTCCCTTCTGCGCTGCGCCTGCCTCACTTATGTTGAAGAAGTGCGTGGCAAATCAGACCTGCCCGGTGGGTTGAACGATTTTCCCTTACGTAATCTCGCAACACCCCAACTCACCAAAGAAAAACGGACTGTTATGCTGGCGTAGTAGAGATATACTACCAGCCATGGGACAAATGCGCCTAGTTTTCCGCACAGGGCACAAACTGAGCGGGAGGACGGATGCATCGACGCCTTGTCAGAAGAATGATGTTGGCCGACGCCGCGCGACCGGGCGTGAGGGCAATTGCGGTACTTTGCATGGTGGTGCCGGCTTGGGCTGGAACAGCGTGGGCACAAACCAGCGACCTTGCGGCGGCACAAAAGCAATTCGTCACCAGCTGTGCCGTCTGCCACGCAGTTGAACCAGGTGCCCCACCCCGCCAGGGACCTAATCTTTCTGATCGGTTCGGCAAACCCGCCGCGACGCTTGAGGGGTTCAAATACTCCGAAGCGCTGACGACTAGCGGCTTTGTGTGGAACGAAGAGACCATGGATCGCTGGATTACCGATTCGCAGGCCATGAGGCCCGGCGTCACCATGCTTTATCGTCAGGCTGATCCGATGAAACGGCGCCTGATCATTGATTATCTCAAAAGCCTTTCAGGCAAGAGCTGAGTGAGTGCCAACCAATCGGGAGCAGACAGGCATGGCTAAAGCCATTCACATGATGATCCGCGTTCTCGACGAGAAGCGTTCGGTTGAATTTTACGAGCGTGCCTTTGCCCTCGCGATTGCCGAACGGCTGGTCTTCGACGGTTTCACCCTCGTCTATATGCGCAACGTGCAAGCCGATTTCGAGGTTGAATTGACGATCAATCACGGGCGAAGCGAGCCCTATCATCATGGCGATGCCTATGGGCACATCGCCTTCGTCGTCGAGGATCTTGCCAGTGAGCATGCGCGTTTCGCGACGGCGGGATTAAACCCAACTCCTGTCAAGGAATTCATGCGCGAAGAAAAACTCTTCGCCAAATTCTTCTTTGTCCAGGATCCCGACGGATACAAGATAGAAATTCTGCAACGGCACGGGCGCTACCACTGAGAAGGCTGCAAATAAGCGGCACGTCGTGGTTTTACATAAACGGCATCGATAACGGAGAGAAACGCCATGGATACGACAAATCAAGAAGAGCATCGGCCAGATGATCTTGGCCGCCGTCATTTTCTTTTAAGCGCCAGCGCCATTGCGGCGATGGCGGTCTCAGGCAATGCCCTCATCCACACGAGCGAGGCGTGGGGGCTTGAAGCGACCGGTCTGAAGCCTGAGACCATGCGCACGCTGGTCAAGATGGCGCGCGACATCTTCCCGCACGACAAGATTGCCGACAAATTTTATGCGCTTGCCGTCAAGACCTATGATGAAAAGGCCGCCAAGGACGCCAAGCTCAAATCCCTGATCGAGAGCGGCGTTGCCGAGCTCGATGGCTTTGCCCGTGAAAAATACAAGACCGTCTATGCCGGCGTTGGCTGGGAGCGTGACCGCGTCAATCTCCTGCGGCGTATCCAGACGGGCGGCCTGTTCAAGAAGCTGCGTGGCGATCTGGTGGTCAGCCTCTACAACCAGAAGGAAGTATGGCCGGCCTTTGGTTATGAAGGCGAGAGCGCCTCGAAGGGCGGCTACGTCAATCGTGGCTTCAGCGACATCACCTGGCTCTGACGAGCGCAAGAAAAGTAAAAGGAGGACATGGGTCATGGCTACATTCGCGCTCAATGATGACAGCGTCGTGGTGGTGGTGGGATCGGGTGCAGGCGGGGGAACACTCGCGACCGATCTGGCGCTGAAGGGAATTAAGGTGGTGTGCCTCGAAGCCGGCAAGCGGTATGAGGCCGAGGATTTCATCAATGATGAATGGGAATCCTTTGCCCAGCTGGCGTGGACCGATCAGCGCATGACATCGGGCTCCTGGCGTGTTGCCAGGGATTTCGCGCAATTGCCGGCATGGATCGTCAAGGCGGTGGGTGGTTCGACCACCCATTGGGCGGGCGCGTCGCTGCGCTTCCAGGAGCACGAATTCAAGGCGCGCACGACCTATGGCAATGTAGCCGGCGCCAACCTGATCGATTGGCCGCTGACACTTGCCGATCTCGCTCCCTATTACGACCGCGCCGAGGACCGCATGGGTGTCACGCGCACCCATGGCATTCCCGGCCTGCCGGGCAGCAATAACTTCAAGGTGTTCGAGGCCGGCGCCAAGAAGATCGGCTACAAGGACGTGCATACCGGGCGCATGGCCATCAACTCGCAGCCACGCCAGGGGCGTGGGGCCTGCCAGCAGATTGGCTTCTGCTTTCAAGGGTGCAAATCGGGGGCCAAATGGTCGACGCTGAACGCCGAATTGCCGCGCGGCGAGGCGACCGGCAAACTTGAGGTGCGCCCGCAATCGCATGTCTTCAAGATCGAGCATGATCAGAAAGGCAAAGTCACCGGCGTTCTCTATTACGACAAGGATGGCAAGGAGCAGCGCCAGAAGGCTCGCGCGGTGGCGGTCGCCGGCAATTCGATTGAAAGCCCGCGCCTGTTGCTGAACTCGCACTCGGCTATGTTTCCCAACGGTCTGGCCAATTCATCCGGCCAGGTCGGCAGAAACTATATGCGTCACATGACAGGTTCGGTCTATGCGGTCTTTGACAAGCCGGTGAAGATGTGGCGCGGCACCACCATGGCCGGCATCATCCAGGACGAGGCGCATCACGACACGAAACGCGGCTTTGTTGCTGGCTACGAGCTTGAGACCCTGTCCCTCGGCCTGCCCTTCATGGCGGCTTTTCTTGATCCCGGTGCCTGGGGCCGCGAGTTCACAACCGCCCTTGATTCCTATGAAAACATGGCCGGCATGTGGATCGTTGGCGAGGACATGCCGCAGGAAAAGAACCGCATCACACTCCATGCCAGCGCCAAGGACAAATATGGCATCCCTGTCGCCAATGTGCATTTCGACGATCACCCCAATGACATTGCCATGCGCGCGCATGCCTATCGCCAGGGATCGGCGATTTATGAAGCAGCCGGTGCAACCCGGAGCTTCCCGACCACGCCCTACCCCTCGACGCATAATCTCGGCACCAATCGCATGTCGGACAAGGCGCGCGACGGGGTGGTGAACAAATATGGCCAGACCCACGACATCAAGAATCTGTTCGTGTCCGATGGCAGCCAGTTCACCACGGGCGCTGCTGAAAACCCAACGCTTACGATTGTAGCCCTCGCCATTCGACAGGCCGAATACATCGCCGATCAGATGGCCAAGAATGTGATCTGAGGCCTGCCTGACTGTTTGCAACTGGCCTGTCCGACGCTCTGTCGGGCAGGCCTTATCGCGGCGTCAATTGCCCAGTACTGTTGGCAATCTCAAGCCCTTCTCCTTGGCGCAGGTGATCGCCTCCTCGTAACCGGCATCCGCATGACGCCAGACGCCCGAGGCCGGATCATTCCACAGCACGCGCTCCAGCCGTTTGGCGGCTTCCTTTGTGCCATCGGCGACGATGACCATGCCGGCATGTTGCGAAAAGCCCATACCGACCCCGCCGCCATGATGGAGCGACACCCAGGTGGCGCCAGAGGCGGTGTTGACGAGTGCATTGAGAAGCGGCCAGTCGCTCACTGCGTCCGACCCGTCCTTCATTGCTTCCGTCTCGCGGTTGGGCGAGGCAACAGAACCTGAATCGAGATGGTCGCGGCCAATCACGATCGGGGCTTTCACCTCGCCGCTTTCCACCATGTCGTTGAAGGCCAGGCCGGCCTTGTGGCGATCACCAAGCCCGATCCAGCAGATGCGCGCCGGCAGCCCCTGAAAGGCGATGCGCTCGCGTGCCATGTCGAGCCAGCGGTGGAGAGGGGCGTTGTCCGGGAACAGCTCCTTCATGCGCTGGTCGGTCCTGTAGATATCCTGCGGATCACCCGACAGCGCGCACCAGCGGAACGGGCCGATGCCGCGGCAAAAGAGCGGGCGGATATAGGCCGGCACGAAGCCGGGGAAGGCAAACGCATTCTCCAGCCCCTCGTCTTTGGCAACCTGGCGGATGTTATTGCCGTAATCGAGTGTGGGCACACCGGCGTTCCAGAAATCAACCATGGCGGCCACATGGGTGCGCATGGAGGCGCGCGCTGCCTTTTCAACCACCCTGGGCTCGCTCTCCTGCTTCGCCCGCCATTCAGCCACGCTCCAGCCCTGCGGCAGGTAGCCATGCAGCGGATCGTGCGCGGAGGTCTGGTCGGTGACGATATCAGGGCGAGGGCCGCCGGACTTCATGCGCTTGACGAGTTCGGGAAAGACGTCGGCGGCGTTACCGACGAGCCCGACTGATTTTGCCTCGCCTGCCATGGTCCAGCGGGCGATGAGGGTGAGCGCCTCGTCCAGCGTCTGCGCCTTCTCATCGACATAGCGGGTGCGCAATCTGAAATCGATGCGCGTCTCGTCGCATTCAACCGCCAGGCAACAGGCGCCCGCCATGACGGCGGCGAGCGGCTGCGCGCCGCCCATGCCGCCAAGTCCGGCGGTGAGGATCCATTTGCCTCTCAGATTGCCGCCATAATGCTGGCGGCCCGCTTCCACGAACGTTTCGTAAGTACCCTGAACAATGCCCTGCGTGCCGATATAGATCCATGAGCCGGCCGTCATCTGCCCGTACATCATCAGGCCCTTTTTATCGAGCTCGTTGAAATGCGCCCAATTGGCCCAGTTCGGCACGAGGTTCGAATTGGCGATCAGCACGCGCGGGGCGTCCGCATGGGTTTTCACCACCGCCACCGGGCGGCCTGATTGGACGATGAGCGTCTCGTCCGATTCAAGGTCTGTGAGCGCGGCAACGATACGGTCGAAATCACCCCATGAGCGGGCGGCCCGCCCGATGCCGCCATAGACCACCAGCTCATGCGGGTTTTCGGCGACATCGGGATGGAGATTGTTCATCAGCATGCGCATCGCTGCTTCCGTCTGCCAGGATTTGGCGGTACGCTCCGGCCCGGTGGCGGGGAAAATGTCGCGAGCGTTCTTGCGGTCAAACATGGGAATGTCCTCTCAACTCAGACGGAAAGCGCGGGCGCGGCGATGCGGGTTGCTTCCACCAGCGCGCCGCTGGCGACAAGGGTAGCGGCAGCTTCAAGATCTGGCGCGAGATAGCGATCTTCCTCCAGACGCGGCGCCACCTGCCGCAGGCAGGCGACAACCTTGGCGAGCGGCGTGCTCGTCACCAGGGGTTGGCGAAATTCGATGCCCTGCGCGGCGCACAAGGCCTCGATACCAAGGATGCGGTTGAGGTTTTCGATCATGCGCTGCAGGCGCCGGGCGCCATGGGCGGCCATGCTCACATGGTCTTCCTGATTGGCACTCGTCGGCGTTGAATCGGTGACGCAAGGTGTGGCGAGATGCTTGTTTTCGCTCATCAGCGCCGCACTCGTCACTTCAGCAATCATGTAGCCCGAGTTGAGGCCGGGATTGGGGGTGAGAAAGGGCGGCAGATCAAAACTCAGCACCGGGTCAACCATGAGGGCTACGCGGCGTTGTGCGATGGCGCCGATCTCGGCGATGGCAAGCGCGATCATATCGGCGGCAAAGCCCACAGGCTCGGCGTGGAAATTGCCGCCCGAGACGATCTCGCCACTCTCGATCAGCACGAGGGGGTTATCGGTGGCGGCATTGGCCTCGATTTCGAGGGTACGGGCGGCCATGCGCAGCACGTCCATCGCCGCGCCCGTCACTTGCGGCTGGCAGCGGATGCAATAGGGATCCTGGACACGGCTATCGTCATGGCGGTGGCTTTCGCGGATGGCTGAGCCTTCCAGCAACGTGCGCATATAGGCTGCCGCCGCGATCTGCCCGGCATGGCCGCGCAACGCGTGGATGGCCGGGCTCAGCGGGGCGGTCGAGCCCATGATGGCATCGGTCGATAGTGCCGAGATCACCAGCGCGCCCAGCGCCGCGCGCCAGGCTTCAAACAGCCCGGCAAGCGCGAAGGCGGTGGAGAACTGGGTGCCGTTGATCAGCGCCAATCCCTCCTTGGGTCCAAGGACAACGGGGCTGAGGCCGGCTGCGGCAAGCGCCGCGCCAGCCGGCATGACATTGCCCTGATATTCGGCCTGTCCCTCGCCGATCATCGCCGCTGCCATATGGGCAAGCGGGGCGAGATCACCGCTCGCGCCCACTGAGCCTTGCGCCGGGATCACCGGCGTCACGCCCTGCGCAAGCATCCCTTCGAGGAGCGCCACCACGTCCCAGCGCACGCCAGAGGCGCCGCGCCCAAGGCTCAGCAGTTTCAGCACCATCATCAGCCGGGCATGGCGGCGGGCAATCGGCTCACCCACCCCGCAGCAATGCGACAAGATGAGATTGCGCTGCAGGGTAGCGGTATCGCGCGCCTCGATCTTGAGGGAGGCCAGCTTGCCAAAGCCGGTATTGACGCCATAGACGGGGAGATTGCCGGCAGCTGCGGCAGCAATCCGGGCATGAGCCGCTTCGACGCCGGGGCGGGCATTATCATGAAGGCGCGCGGGCGCCTCGGCCCAGTAGATGGCTGCGAGCGTATCAAGACCGACGGCGCCGGGTTGCAAGGTCATGACTTTCACAGACAGCCTCCGATAATGCGGGCATGAAGCGGATTGACACCAAAGCGATAAGAAAGCTCAGCCGGCTCAGCACAATTCCACACCGCCAGATCAGCCTTCAGCCCGGCGGCGATCCTGCCTCGATCATCACAGCCGAGCGCCCGGGCTGCGTGTCTCGTGGTGCCGGCGAGGGCCTCTTCCGGCGTCATGCGAAACAGCGTGCAGGCCATGTTCATGGCAAGCAGCAGCGAGCCCAGAGGCGAGGAGCCTGGATTGAGATCGGTCGAGACGGCAATTGGCACGCCCGCCTGGCGAAAGCCGTCAACCGGTGGCATCTGTTTTTCGCGCAGCGTGTAGAAGGCCCCGGGGAGCAGGACAGCGACGCATCCGGCAGCCGCCATGGCGGCTATGCCTTCGCCATCGACATATTCAAGGTGCTCGCATGACAGCGCGCCGAAGCTCGCGGCGAGTTTGGCGCCACCCAGGTTGGATAACTGCTCGGCATGAAGCTTGACTGCCAGGCCAAGTCGTTTTGCCTCGCTAAAAAGCCGCGCCATCTGCGTCGTGGAAAAGGCAATTCCCTCGCAAAACCCGTCGACCGCGTCGACAAGACCTTCAGCGTGGGCAGCGCGCAGGCCCGGGATGCACACCTCGTCGATATAGGCGTCCGCCCGGCCCGCATATTCCGGCGGCACGGCATGAGCGGCGAGATAGGAGGTGCGGATATCAATCGGGCGCAAGGCTGACAGCCTGCGGGCAGCGCGCAGCATGGTGCATTCGCTGTCAATCGTCAGCCCGTAGCCGGACTTGATCTCGACCAGCGACACGCCTTCGGCGATGAGACCGTCGAGGCGCGGCAGGGCGCTTTCGACGAGTTCATCGACGGTTGCAGCGCGGGTGGCGCGAACGGTTGACAGGATGCCGCCGCCAGCGCGCGCCACTTCCTCGTAAGTGGCGCCTTTGAGACGCATCTCGAATTCATGCGCCCGGTTACCGCCATGGATGAGATGAGTATGGCAATCAATCAGCGCCGGCGTTACCAGCCGGTTGCCGAAATCATGACGGGGTAGCGTGGCAAACCGCGCCGGTATCTGATCGCTGGCGCCAACATAAGCGATCACGCCATTCTCAACCCCGATCGCGCCGTCCTCGATCAAGCCGTAGGGTGTGTCCAACGCCTCCATGGTGGCGATGCGGCTGGCAGTGAACAAGGCGGGGTTTTGCGTCATGGCGGAGCGCTGATCCAGGCACGGAACAAACCAGTTGCTCGCATACCCTCTATGCGATTAGAATTATTATGTCTAGACATAATCAGAGGTGCTTTATGATCTTTGCCAAGCGAGCGCTGATCGATGGGCGGTGGTGCGAAAATGTGCGCCTGACGATTGCCGAAGGTCAAATCACGGCGCTGGAAACCGGGGCTGCTGCACTGGCTGGCGATACGCTCGTTGATACGCTGCTGCCGGCGCTCGCCAATCTGCACAGTCACAGTTTCCAGCGGGCGATGGCCGGGATGACGGAACACCGCGCGGCCGGGCGCGACAGTTTCTGGACATGGCGGGAGATGATGTACCGTTTTCTCGGGCGACTGACGCCGGAGATGGTGGAGGCGATTGCCGCCCTTGTTTTCGTCGAGATGCTGGAAGCGGGCTACGCGTCGGTCGGCGAGTTCCACTATCTTCATCACCAGAGCGACGGTAAGCCTTATGACAGGCCGGCGGAATTGTCGCTGCGAATCATGGCGGCAGCAGCGGAGTGCGGCATCGGGCTTACCCATCTGCCCGTGCTCTACAGCTATGGCGGAGCCGGCCAAGCGCCGCTTGCTGGCGGCCAGTTGCGCTTTGCCAACACGCTGGAGAGCTATCTTGAGCTGGTCGAGGACGTGCGCCTGGGGGCAAAGGCGGCGCTGCACGATACTATTGTCGGCATCGCTCCGCATTCATTGCGCGCAACCACGCCGGAGGATCTGGCCGCACTTCTGGCGATCGTCGGTGATGGTCCGATCCACATGCACATCGCCGAACAACCAAAGGAAGTCGACGATATCACTGCCTGGCTCGGGACCCGACCAGTGGCGTGGGCGCTTGACAATCTGCCGCTCGACCATCGCTGGTGCATGATCCACGCCACTCACATGAATGACGCAGAAACGGCGGGGCTGGCGCGAAGCGGGACGGTCGTCGGCCTGTGCCCGATCACCGAGGCAAATCTTGGTGACGGGCCGTTCAATGGCCGCTCCTGGCTCGCCGCCGGCGGTGCGTTTGGTATCGGCTCCGATTCCAATGTGCGCATCTCGCTCAGCGAAGAATTGCGAACGCTTGAATATTCCCAGCGCCTGCGTCATCTCGAACGCAACGTCATGGTTGCGGATGTCGGTTCGGTTGGTCTCCACCTCTATCAAGGAGCGGCGCGCGGCGGAGCGCAGGCGCTGCGACGCAATTGCGGCGCGATTGCTGTCGGCAAGCTTGCCGATCTTGTTGCCATCGACAGCACCCATCCGGCGCTGTGCGCGCTTGACGCTGACCACATCGTCGATGGTTTCATTTTCGCCGGCTCGGATACCATCATTACTGATGTGTGGTCGGCTGGTCGCCACCGGGTGCATCGCGGGCGGCACATAGCGCGCGAGGCGGTACACAGACGCTGGCGCCAGGTCGCCCATTCGCTTTTTACGACACGCTAGACGGTCATGGGCAGTACCGCATCGGCGATGATCACGATGACGCAACTCCCGGCAGACAGGACGAGCTGCTGCCGGCGGCCGAGCGCTGCGGCACCCAGGGGAAGCAGCACTCCGTCAACCTGCACAAGCCCCTCGATGCAGATCGCGGCAGCGACAGCGGTGGCGTGCAGATTGGCTTCGACCGGACCGTCAAGTCGTGACATGTCGGCGTTGATCGTGCTTGCGTCGAAGATGAAATTGAGGTCGCGCACCGGGCCTTTCGTCAGGCGTCCGAAGAGCGCGGTATCGCCGGAAAAGCGTACGGGCTGGCGCGGCTTTGCGGTCAGGATGACGTCGTCTGCTTCGAGGGTCATACCGTTGCCAGCGATGACCGTCAGCAGCCGTGTCATGCCGGGAAAAAGCGAAAAGGCGCCGTCGCTGGCGACCTCGGCAATACTGAGGCGCCACAGCATGGCGCCATGGCGCTCGTCGCGCACAATCTCGTGGGTTACCCCGCCGCCATTCTTCCATGGCATGGTCGTGAAATCACCGGGGAGCAGAATGTTTGCCATGGTATTCATTTCGCTTGTGGCAAAGCTGCACATGCCTGTGAGGGCATCAGGCATGAACCAGGAATTACGTACATACTACAGGCGCGAGCAGGTCAACCCATGACAACCAATGGATCGCTCGAGCGCGCCTCCTTCCGCCATATCAAAGAGGAAATCCTGCGCCGGGTCACGCAGGGCGAATGGGGACCGGGAACGCTGCTGCCGGGAGAAATCGAGCTTGCCGTCGAATTCGGTTGCTCGCGAGCCACCGTCAATCGCTCGCTGCGCGAACTGAGCGAAGCAGGACTGCTTGAGCGCCGGCGCAAAGCCGGAACGCGGGTCCGCCTTACGCCGCTGCGCCAGGCGCGCTTTGAAATCCCGCTCATCCGTGAGGAGATCGAAGCTGGGGGCGCCGCCTACCGCTATACACTTCTCCAGCGCGCGGTTGGCCCGGCGCCTGTGGCAATGCGCAAGCTGTTCCATGCCAGACCGCGCGATCGCCTGCTCCATCTCCTGTGCCGGCATGATTCCGACGGCGCGCCCTATCAGCTGGAGGATCGCTGGATCAATCTCGCGGCTTTGCCACAGGCAGGCACTGCTGATTTTTCAGTGCTGGGCCCCAATGAATGGCTGGTCAGGGCGGTTCCCTATTCGCAGGTTGAAATCAGCTTTCTTGCCGAGGCTGCCGGTCCTGCCGTCTGCGAGCATCTAGGCTATGCAAGCGGCGAGCCGGTGTTCATGACCGAGCGCACGACATGGTGGGAAGGGCAGACGCTTACCCATGTGCGGCTTGCCTATCGGCGCGGCCATCGCATGACGGCGCGTTACTGACATGACGCCAGACGTCGTCACTGAACGCATCGCCCACGATCAGGAGCTTCAGCGAGTGTCCTTGAAAATTGTCCGACTGGCCCTTATTGAAGCTAAAGGGATGACAATCTGCTAGCTTTTCGCCTTTTTGCCGCCTAATGACGCTCCTTCGGAGTTCTACGTCGATGGCTGACGTATTCATTTCCTATAAGTCGGACCGGCGTGCCGCTGTCGAACATCTCGCGCGCATCCTTGAGCTCAATGGCTATAGCGTGTGGTTCGATTATGGCCTGTTGTCGGGGCAGAATTTCGCCCGCCAGATCGAGCGGGAAATCAGAGCTGCTAAAGTCGTTCTCGTGCTGTGGTGCCAGTTGTCTGTCGACAGCGAATGGGTGAACGGCGAGGCACGACTGGCAACGCGCCTGGGAAAGCTGATCCCCGCGTGGATTCAAGACGTTGATCTTCCGCTCGAATTCAACGGTGCTGATACCATCAATCTCAAGCATTGGGACGGCTCGCCGCGCAGCCACGTGCTTGACCGCCTGTTCGAACAGATCGGCGCCAGGGTCGGACGGGAGCAGGTGCCACAAATCGCCGGGTTGAAGGATTTTGATAGTTTGTGGCGCCGGTACGGAGCGCCAAGTCTGTTAAGTTTTCCGCTTGAAAAAGTAATTCCGGAATTTGAGAAAAGCGATGGCTCGCCCCGCGAAGCCCGGCACGTGACGAGCAGACCTTCCGTCACACCTACTGATGAGCCAATCGACAAACCCGGCCAAGATAACCGCAGCGATGGACATAAAGCCGCCGGACGCGAGAAAAAGACAGGAAGTTCCTCTGCGTTCCTGATGTTTACAGCTGGCCTGCTACTTGCCGCGCTCCTCGGTGGTGGCGGGTATGCGACATGGAATTACCTGCGCCCGGCGACCCAACCGCCAATCATCACACCACCGCCAGACGAAGCCCAGACGGCAGTCATCGCCCCGCCGCCAGTCGAAACGCAGACGGCAGTCATCGCCCCGCTCGCCCTGCCAAATCCGAGCGGAGAAAGGACGTCCGGACGCAGCGAGAACCAGTTTCGTGACTGCGAGGCATGCCCGCTTATGGTTATGATTCCGGAGGGTAAATTTCTAATTGGATCGCCCGATGCGGAAAGCGGTCACAAGGCAAACGAAGCGCCGCGACGCGAGATTTCCATCAAACACAAATTTGCGATCGCGCGTTCCGAAGTATCATTCGCGGAATGGGATGCCTGCGTCGCCGATAGCGGATGTCGCTCGTACCGACCCAATGATTATGGCATGGGCCGCGGCAACAGTCCGGTGATCTTCGTCTCCTTCGACGATGCGGTTGCCTATGCTGCGTGGATGTCGAGGAAGACGGGCGCAACTTACCGTCTGCCCTCGGAGACAGAGTGGGAGTTCGCCGCCCGCGGCTGTCTTGCCGCAGGTTGCGCCAATGATCCCTTTGGATTTGGTGGCGATATCGGGCCTGACTTGGCCAATTACAATTGGAACACCGCTTACAATGGCAGTCTCAGACGTCAGCCACGACGCCAGACCATGGCGGTCGATGAAAGCTCTAAGGCAAACGGCTTTGGCCTTCTTCACGTTCATGGCAATGTTGCCGAATGGGTTCAGGATTGCGTGAATGGCAGCTATGATCGCCTTCCCGAGAATGGTGCGCCCGCGACCAGTGGCGATTGCCGTTCGCGTGTTGTGCGCGGGGGCAACTGGAATGATAATCCACGCGAGCTGAGGTCATCGGCGCGCGCCTTTGAAGAAGCGACAACACGCTCGCATCTCATCGGCTTCAGACTTGCTCGCGAATTGACAAAATAGCGATGCATGCGGCTCGGACAAGTGCGTCGTCGATGATGAAGGAATCGAGGATCAAGATATGCAGCACCGATTAGCAGGGTTGATTGTGACGGCTGGCGTTATTGTTTTGACGTTGGTCGGGTCCGCGCAAGCCCAGACCAGGCGGGCTTTCCTTGTCGGGAACAATGCCTACAGCGATAAAAACCTGCAAAGGCTGTCGCGGTCGGTTGCCGATGTGAAAGATCTTGAGGGCGAACTGGTTGAAGCCGGTTTCGACAAGAAGAACATCAAGCGCCTGGAAAATGTAAAAACCAAAGCGGAGTTCGACAAGCAGTTCGACGCCTTCCTGAAGACCGTTCGGGCTGACGACATCGTTTTCTTTCACTTCTCCGGGCATGGCTTTGGCATCGAGGAAAAACAGGACAATTTTTTGCTGATGGGGGACATCAAGAGCCCCTTTACTTTCACCCGCTCGAAATTGCCGGCAAATGAGCAGAAAGACGTGGCGATCACGCGATTGCGCATTACCAGCTATCTCGGTGATTATCAGGAGCAGGAGGTGGCAAGAGGCGGCGTCTCAACCAAGGAAATCACCAAAAAGATAGCAGCTGTTAAGCCAAAGGCGGCCATCATTGTCCTTGATGCCTGTCGCACCCTGCTCACTGACGACGGGCTTGATTCCAGGACCATCGAGCGCAGTTCCAGCAGCGGCAGCCGATTGGTGCCGACAGAAGGTGTGCCACCTGGGTTCCTGATCCTCTATTCTGCGTCATTTGGCGAGCAGGCCATCGAAGCTTTCAATCAATATGACCGGCGGCGAAACTCGCTGTTCACCGAGGTGCTGCGCCAGGAAATGATCCGCCCCGGACAGACGGCGGTCGAACTTGCTCAGCGCGTTAAACTGGTGACGCGTGATATTGCCTCGCAATATGGATTGCAGCAGGAACCTGAATTCTATCACAGCTTCGACAAGGCAGATGACTTCTTGTTTATCGATTCAATTGGTAGCGAACGCTTCAAGCTCGATGGCGAATTGTGCAGGGATAGTCGCAGCGATATCGAGGACATCCGCAAGCTGCCGACGCGCGAGGCGCTGGACAGCCACCGCCGCCGTTTCGCCGGCTGCGAAACGGCTGAGGAAGCGCGCCGGCTGATTGCCCAGATCGAACTTGGTTCCGATGAGCAGCCTGACCGCTGCGATGGCTCGCGCATCGACCTTATCGACAATCTGCGGCAATTGCGGCCAGAGCTTCTGGATCGCCACGCAAGACGCTTCGAGGGATGTGCGAGCGCGGAGGCGGCAACGCGTCTGCGCGATATCGTCGTGATCCCGGCCGGCAACGACGAGAACAGCCTCAAATGCCAGACGGCATTCGCCGACAGCCTGCGCCAGCTTCAACGCGAGAACCTTGAGCGATTCATCACCACCTTCGCCCAGTGCCCGGCACGCAGCGCCGTCGAGGCGGTCCTGGCTGCCTTGCCGCCCGGTTCGGGCGAGCTTGGGGATGTGAGGATCACACGTGGCGCCATACGCCGCATCGATTCCTGCGATTATTTTGCTGCCTCCGAGCAAGATAAAGCCCGGCCGCCCGAAGTCCCCGGCGTATTTTTTTCCTATGTGCGATTTGAAGATGCGATCGAGGCCTGCGAGAAATCAATCAGGGATAATCCTCGCATCAGCCGCTACCTGTTCAATCTGGGGCGCGCCTATCACCGCAAGGGATGGGAAGAAAAAGCCGGCTCGAAAGAACGAGAAGACAATTTCCGCAAGGCACGGACAGCCTATGCTGATGCTGAAAAACGTGGCTATGTCAGTGCGCTCAACGGCTTGGCTGTTCTTCTTGGTAACATTGCAGACGGCAAGGAAAATGAGGATGAGATTGCGCGTCTCCTCAAACAGGCGGCACAGCAAGGCCATCCGCTTGCCATGTACAATCTGGCGGAGCGCTTCGCTGCGGGCGATGGTGTTTTACAACGCGATCTGAGGAAAGCCTACGAGCTGTTCGCCCGCGCAGCCGAAGGCGGCTATGTGCCAGCGATGGTGCAAGCGGGTCATGCGCTGCGATATGGCCGCGGCGTGGCACAGAACCCAAGGCGCGCAGTCGAGACGTTACTGCGCGCGGCAGACGCCGGCTCCATCTTCGCCAAGCGATATCTCGGGCAAATCTATTTCGACGGAGTGACCAATAGTTCGGACCGCAATCTAAGAGTCGAAAAAGATCGGCAGCTGGCGCTCCTTTTCCTTAGCCGGGCTGCAGACGAAGGTGACAGCTATTCCCGCAAGCTGGTGGCGCAATTGATGGAGGAGGGCGACGGCCTGCCATCAACGCAACCCGAGCTTGCCGAACGCTTCTGGCGGCTGGCGGCAAATGGTGGTGATAGCGAAGCGCAGTATAATTTTGCTGAGCGTCTACGCAACGGAACCGTTCTGATACGCCCTGAATTCGATGCGAAGGAAGCTATTTTGCTTCTGCAGCGGGCTATGGCACAAGGCTCGGCCCCGGCGGCCAAGCGCCTGGCGGAAATCTATCGGCGGGGCGAACTCGGCGAGGCGATTGATATCGATAGAGCCATCAAATATGCTTTTCAAACGATCACGCTTGCATCACGTACGGCTCCCAGTAACTGGGCAGGTAGTCCCTATTACGAGATTTCAGCTGGCCATCTGTTAGTGGAAATGGCGCGTAATGGCGAGGCAGTGAATGCCCGTGGTCGACCATTATTCAGCGTGGATGAAATTGAACGGTTGGAAAAATTCTACGGAAAACCGGATGGGGACACGAAAACCGTCAAGGTTCGCCGCGTCGAGATACCGCTGCATTATTCCTGCGAGAATTCGAAGCAGCGCGTTCCGTGGCGCTATGATCATATCTGGATCTGGGATTGGGGTCGTGCAACCTCGCCAACCGAAGCCCAGATCACGCTCCTTGAACACAAGAATCTATTTTGCGCCGACAATCGTCCCGAGCGTCAAACGCTGATTGCCAGCTTCGAAACGGCAAAGCGCAACAAGGTCCTCTTTGCCGATCTGATCGAACAGCAAATCAGAGCGGCGCAGCTCGCTGAAGCGACGAAAAACAGTCAGAAACGCAAATGAACCGACGCAGGCGCCGACCAATCAGCCTGCGGATGGGCTTGCGAGCCATAGTACGACCAATTATAATCTCGTGTATCGTTAAAAAATTTATATTCGCGCGCGGGGGCTGTTATGATCATCGCATGTGGTCGACGTTATCTGGCGATCGGTTGTGCAATGCTGATGACGGCTTTCCTGCTGCCGCGGGACAGCTATGCAAGAGGCTTTGACACTGGATTGGCGATTGGTGTCGGCGCTGCCATTATCGGTGGGCTCCTCGCCAGCGGTAACAGAAATGCACAGGCGGGAGTTCGCCGCGAGACCCGCGGCACGAAGTCGGCAAAAAAATCGCGGGCACGGCAAAATGACACTGCGGCCAGGGGCAATGAGAGCAGCTCCTCACCCTCCAATGACCAGGTTCTCGCTTCGCTTGCCGGTCCTGCGGGTAAGGTATCTCTGCCTGTCCTTGCGACGTTTCGGTCCAGCACGGTAACCGGGTCGGTTGGCACCGTCTCGGAAAACGATAACATCCTCAAACTGCGCTTGAAAGATGAAGAACGTGATTATTCTTCGAAAATGACGGCGATCCTTCAACGTTTTCAAACCGAAAACAAGGATCGCCGGAGCGGCGACGTCACGGCTTTGGCGATCGAGACCGCTCTGGATGAAGCTGTACGCAAATCACGGCTGGACCAGTTTGAAAGTTTCCTCAACGAGAACTGGACGACCGATCGCTTGCGGGTGATGATTCTCAACCGGGTCATTGGCGAACTGCCCTCGCTGTTTAACGGCAACAATCGCGGTCTGGCGCCGATGGCAACACTTCATTCGCTGATCCAGCGCTCAGCCGAAGCGATCTATGTACGGCTCTTCGAAGCTTCCGAGCTTCTTGCGGCAAACAAGAGTATCGTCACCTTCCAGCGGCGCGTCTACGAGGCACAGGGGAATGGCGCTGCACCCATCAACGTGTCACACCCCGGTGACGCTGCCGCGGCGCAGGACACCGAGCACCGGCTTTCGGAAGAACTGCGGGAGCGCGCTGATTCGATTCTCTCCAAGGCCGCCAAGCTTGCCATCTCACGCTATGAAGCAGCCTTCCGCCTCGATCCCAACAGCTTTGCGCTTCGCTATCGCGCCCAGCGGGTGATGTATGATTGCCTGTCGGAATATGTCGAGGAAATCACCACGTCAGCTTCAGCCACGACTCTGGCGGAAATTCCCGAGATCGAAAGGCGTGCCTTTCAAACGGCTTTGAATACATGCAATGATTGGCTTGTCGTCACGTTTGGTGAATCGCTGGACAAGCTGAAAGAGCAGAAGCCGTATCCCATTCGCGTCATATGGTCGGCCGGTGGGCCCAAGGACGAGCCTAAACTTTACGGGCGGACTAATCGCAGCTTGTAGATGTCGTTGACGCCTCGGTTGGATCAGCGGATGGCAATCAGCGATTTTGACAGGCCGAAGACGCGCTCCGAGCTGATGCTTGCATCGGGAAACAAAGCGCTCATCCGTTTGCGATCAATGAGAACGGAATCCTCGATATAGCGCTGCGCGTCGTCAAGCGTGGCGGCACGGGGAAAGGCGCCGCAGTCAAAGCGCATGACGAGGGCGAGACGCACCGGCTCCGGCAGCCAGTGGAAGAACGGCACGCGGAAATGCGGCTCCAGCGGAAACCAGAAATCCGGTGTCTGGACGAAATAGCGCGGCGCCAGTCGTCTCACCTCACGCGCCATGGCGCGCATGGCCTGCCAGCGGCCAACATGCTCCAGGACTGAATTGGAATGGACGACATCAAAGGAATTGTCGGCAAATTCGGCCATGTCGGTGCAATCGCCAACGCGGCTTTCGAAGCGCTGATCATCAAGGCGCTGGGACATCAGATTAATCAGGACGAAGCTGACAGAGCGGCCTGACCAGACGGCTTCAAGATCACGCCAGTACTCGATGTTGCCGCCCAGATCGACGATCCGGCAGTGGCCTTTGCGGGCGATGACCTCATCGACGATCTTAACGAAGCGCACCAGCCGCCGGGCTCGAAAATCAGTCTGAGTGCCCCAATGTTGTTCACCTATATGAATGGCGGCATCCGACATGATATAACAATTCCTCGCTCATGACATTTCGATTTGATCAACTACTAACTGGCAGAATGATCCGGCTGGCGGCGACCTTCGCCGGTGCGTCGGTCACGTCGTCGAAAGCGCCTGGTACAGCGCCGTGAAACACGCGTTTTCTACGCGCAAACCCAGTTATTGCGAAGCCATTTCCCTGATCAAGGTTAAGCTCAATGACGGTCAACAGACGCGATCTCCTTGCTCTGCTCGCAGCACCTCTGGTGCCCGGAACCATGCCGGTAATCGCAGCTGAGGGAACGAGCCTTGGGGCAGTGGCGGCCGCCGTTGGCATTGCCTTTGGCTCCGCCTTTGATCGTGAAATCTTCGATGATGCGGATTACCGCAAGCTCATCGCCAGCGAGACACGCCTGGTCACGGCAGAGAATGCGCTTAAGTTTGACTGGCTGCGCCCGAAGGGGCCCGATGCTGATTTTTCAACCGCTGATCGCATCGTCGAATTCACGCGCTACAACAACCTGCTGCTGCGCGGGACAACGTTGGTGTGGAACGACAATCCACCACCCTGGCTGCGCCGATCAAGCCTCACCGAACTGCGCACCCTTTTTGATCGCCATATCGATGAAACACTCACCCGCTATGGCGGGCGCATTCATTCATGGGACGTTGTCAATGAACCTTTCTACCCGCCGCAGCGCCTGCCCGGCGGCTATCGCCAGGGGCCATGGCATGACGCGTTCGGGCCGTCATATATCGAGCGGGCTTTTCGCCGTGCCGCGAGCGTTGATCCGACAACAAGGCTTGTCCTCAATGAGGCGTTCTGCGAGCAGCAGGATGCGCTGGGCATCAGCGTGCGCGCTGGTTTGTTGAAGCTCGTCGAGCGCCTCAAAGGCGAGGGCGTACCGCTCCACGCCATCGGGTTACAGGGCCATCTCAAGCCAGCGCTGCCTTTCGACGATCAGGTGTTCGTTGAATTTCTGACAAAGCTCGCTGGGTTTGGCGTTGATATCTACATCACCGAACTCGATGTCGACGATAGCGGCATGCCTGATGACATCAACAAGCGCGATCTCATGGTGGCAAATCGCTATCGCGATTTTCTGAAAGCGGTGCTGAGGGTGCCAGCCGTCAAAGCCGTCATCACCTGGCAGTTATCCGACCGCTACAGCTGGTATGGCGAACTGGCGCGGCGGAAACACCCGCCGGGACGACGGCCACGCCCCCTGCCCTATGATGACGGACTGCAGCGCAAGCCCGCCGCGCAGGCGATGATCGATGCGCTGCTGACGCGGGTGAAGTAGACCATTCATGGTGAGCTTGGTGAAGGCCGGAGCGACAAGAGCCGCTGGATCGCCAACCCGCAGGTGCGCGGAAAACCGGCAGCGATTGCCAGAGCGAATGTGATGGCTCCCGCCAGAATGTGTCCGACCAGTTCAACGCGGCTATGCGCCGGCGGCAGAATATGGAGGACCAACATCATCGCCCCAACGGCAACAACGACCCGCAAGACATCGAGAGGGCGCAAATAGTATCCGAAAATTCGATTGACGGTAACGAAGCTTGCTAGCGTGACGATTGCGTTGGCAATCAGGCAACCCATGACGGCGCCGCGCCCGCCATCAAGACGCAGCCCGATATAGCATGCGAGCAGAACGAGAACTGCCTCGGCACCAGCGAAGATAATGTCAAGCTTCGGACGATTGAACAGAAGGAAACACTGGTCAGTCGCGTGAATGCGAAAAATTCGCACCGCGCCGGTTGCGATCGCCAGCGGCAGAATATCCCGGGTGATGGCGCGGTATGGTTCGGAGACGAGCGCATCGACCAGCGGAGCGTTCAGCATGATGACACCGGCAACGGTGGGGATGAGGGCGGCGAGCAACAAGGCGCCATTGCTGGCAAGTTGCGGCAGGGCGGCCCGCTGACCGGCCTCGCGTACTTTCTCCACGGCCAGCGTGAAGCCGGCCGTGGTGGCGAGCTGACCGGTGAAGGTGGTTGCGCGCATGCCAAGCCACCAGCCGACCGAGATGAGGCCGACGCCCGCAAGGCCCTGTTCATGCTCGACGACAAAACGGAGTCCATGCATGGCGACCCACGCCAGCGCATTGCCGATCATCAGCGGCGCGCCATAGGCGAAGGCGCCGCGCACCAGCGAGAGATCAAGCCGCGGGCGCAAGGTGGAGGTGCGAATGAACGACCAGGCGAGCACCAGCCCCAGAGCCTGGGCAAGCGCATAACTCCACAGGACGATTTCCGGCGTCGGCGCAAACAGCAGGACAGCGACGATGCCGAAGGCAAGACCAAGAACCGAGCCGCAGCTGTTGAGGATCGTGTAGGCCAGAATGGCTGAACTGGCACGTGAGCGATCCGCGAAATGCCAGGTGAGGTTGCGCGTCAGCGTGAAGGCGAGCGTTGCGGCCAGCAGGTTCATCCCCGGCAGTTCATGAAAAACAACAAGTAGCGCAAGGGCGACGAATAATGTCTGCAGGACTGTTGCAGCGAGCTGGATGGCGATTTCAACGCCGTCAAAACGCAAGATATCATCATTGTGGCTGGTGATGTAGCGCAACGCATAGGCGCTCCACCACGACAACACCAGTAACAGGGCCAGTTCCTGGATGGCCCACACCAGGACATAGGTGCCGAAGGCTTCCGGCGCCAGAAAGTAAGTCCAGATGGCTGCCGCAAGAAACTGCGCCAGCGGCCCCATGATCTGAGCGGGCATATAAATGAACGTACGGCGCAACAACATCATCAGCCCCGTTCAGCGATCTGCCGCTGTGCGGCGCAACAAGACCAGAGAGAGGACAACCATCAGGGTAAAGGAAAGTGTTTTCGCGGCGATCGATTCGGACGATGACGCGACCAGGATGAAATAAAAGACGACCCACCCGCCTTCCTTGCGCGATGCCTGGGCGATGCTTTTGCACAGGCAGAAAAGACCAGCGAGAAAGATCGTCGTGCTGAGCAAGCCGTAATGGGCGACCAGGCTGACCCAGAAGCTTTCAATGCCGTATTCAAGGCCAAGCTGACGCTTGAGCGTGGTGATCAGTTCGGCGTCGGGTCCGAAAATAAGATCGTGCATAGGTAGTTCGGAGAGCAATACGAACATCTCTAAACGGGTCTTCGCCGATCCGTCATCGTCGAGGAAGCGGGCGACGAACTGGTCGAAAAGACCTGCATCAAAGGCAAGGGCGACTGCGGTCGCGAGCAGTGGCACGGCAATGGCAAAGAGCCCGGCCGCCATGGCGGTCAATCGCTTTTCGCGAACGGCGCGAACAAACCACAAGACAATGATTGCGGCGGCGAAGGGGATCACCAGAACGGCGGCCGCACGACCGCCAAACACCACCAGGGCCAGAACCTGCAACATGAGGGCCGGCGCGCGCAGGCTTGATGCCAGATCACGTCCGCCGCCCAGAAGAAAGCTGATGACGTAGCAGCCAATGGCCGCCGCGTTAGCCAGCGGATGGCCGAAGATGGCACTCGGGCGCCAGTCGCTCGTTAATTCGGCGCCGCTGACAATCAGGGGGGTCAATCGCCAGCCGCTGCCTAACTCGACAATGCCGAGCAGGGCATTGAGCGCGAAGATCAGATGGATGGCGACTGCCAGTCGACGCAGCGTTTGCTCGTCAAGACGCGCGAGAAGCACGAGCAGGAAGGGCGGCAGCAGAAATGTATCGATGATGTTGGTGAAGGGCCCTTTGAGGACCAGTGAAATATGCACCAGTAGAAACAGCCAGGCGACAAGAAACAGCAGCAGCCCATGATGGCGTCGCACGATATCGTCAATCGCGATAAACGGATTACCGGGCGCGCACAGAAGCGCCAGCATCGCCAGCGAGGCGATATAGGTCGCGGGATGAATCTTGGTCAGAGGCAGCCCGCCCTCAACATCGTAGGGAATACCCAGCGCCGACAGGGCCAGATTGGAAATCATGAGCGCTACCAGCACCGCGATGATGCTGCATACCACCGCCATCGTCTGAAAGAGATTGTGGCGGCGAACGGTTGCAGGAACGTAATAGATTGCCTCGCTCATGATGCTCACACCGGCTCATAACGCTTGACGATATCGGGCGATGCCATGTTGAGAATGACGCCGGCAAGTTTGTGCTGTGGCAGGCGCAGCGCATCCAGTGCTTCCTCGACCGCCTCACGCCGCGTGGAATTGGCGCGGACGATCAGCACCGTGCGATCAGTCAGATCACCAAGCGTGCGCATGGATGCTTCGGCAATAGCCGGCGCGCCATCGACAAGAACAACGTCATACTGCCCGGCGGCAGCGGCAAAAAGCCGTTCCCACTGGATACGGGTCGGACGCGGTGCGGCCTCGTCGTTGCTGACTGGCAGGATGGAGAGGTTTTCACCGCCGCTGACCACCGCCTTGGTGAGTTCGACGCGCTCGCTCAGAACGCCAAGCAGGCCAAGACTTGCCTGTGGGGCGATACGACGTGAGAGAGCCGAGCGTGTGAGATCGCCATCGATCAACAACACACGTTCGCCATGCCCTGCCAGGGTGAGAGCGAAATTGTGCGACAGGGTGGTCTTTCCCTCCCCCGCCTCGGCTGACACCATGAGAAACGTTCGCGCCTTGGCGTTCTGCCGCTCTTCTCGCAGGCAGTCGCGCAAACGATAGAGCGCGGCGGTGAACGCCCGGCCATCGGCAAGCGTCGTCTTCTTGGCCCGACGCAGGAAGGGGAGATTGGCTGCAAGGACAGTCCCGTGATCATCGCGGGCCACGAGCGGAATGGCGGCCAGAAGATCAAGCCCGATATGGCGACGGATGTCCTTGCCACTGCGGAACGTGTCGTCGAAATGCTCGCGCAGCAAGGCCAGCGTGGCGCCAAGCCCGGCGCCAAAAAACAGCGCAATGCCGAGGATCAGCAGGCGAGGCGGAAAACTCGCACCGTCGGGAACCACTGCCGGGGCAATGATGCGCGCGGTATTATAGCTCAGGCGCTCCTGTTCGCTCGTCTGTTTGGCGCGGATGAGGAAGGCCTCATAAAGCGCGCGGCTGGCCTCGACCTCGCGATCGAGTTCGCGCAGCTTGATCTTCGCACCATCGGTCGCGGTCGACTGCACCTGGAGGCGATCAAGTTCACGGCTCAGTGTCTGCTCGCTGGCGCGTGCTGCGTCGCGGTCACTGCGCGCTGAGTCAGCGATCCGCTTCAGCTCTTCGCCGATGAGGGCGCGGATATTCTGCAGCTGGGCACGGACGGCTGCGACCGAGGGGTGGCGTGGCCCCAGCGTGTTGCTGAGGTCAACCTCACGACGGCTGATTTCCGCAAGCTGCGCGCGGAGCGCCTGCACCACATTGGACGCAAGCGCGTCGCTTAACGCGCCGGTGTCGCCGCCAGCACGAATGACGCGCTGGAGCTGTTCATAGCGCGCATCGCTTTCGGATACGCGGGCGCGCGCCAGAACAAGGCGCTGGTTGAGTTCGGAGAGCTGCTGTTCGCCAACCAGCGTTCCCTTGGCGGCAACGATGCCGTTGGCGCTGCGGAAAGCCTGCACCTTGTCCTCGGCAGCGCGGACATTATCACGCAGCGCATCGAGCCTGGAGGTCAGTTCGCCGGTTGCCTGGCGCGTCACAGCGCGGGCGGCCTCGTTCTGGTCATCGATATAGGCTTCGGCAATCGCATCGGCGAGGCGGGCGGCCTTTTGCGGTTCGCGTGACGTCACGCGGGTTTCAATCACATAGGTCTTCTCGGCGCGCCTTACGGACACACGCCGCTGCAGGACATCAAGCGCGCGCGCCGCCGGATCGGTGTGATCAGTCTTGGTGCTGCCGCCCAACATGCGACGAAGCGCCGATGACAGCCCGCCTGAGGTGCTGACGGCGCCGAACTCTGTATCCTGAGTGAGATTCTGCGCATCGACAACACGGCGCAGCACCGTTTCCGATGTCAGCAATCTGAGCTGGCTCTCGATGAGCGAGGTATCGATGCCGATGCCGCCGGTGCGCACTTCCGTCTGCAATACTTTCTGGTCGCGCGGATCAATCAGAAGCTGGGTTGAGGCGGTAAAGAGCGGCGGCGTGACAAGTAGAAAACCGATCGCGGCAAGGACAGCCGCCACGAGCGTTGCCAGAACCGTCATCCGGCGCTGCTTCAGCACATTCACAAGTCCGCGCAAATCAAGGCCGTCAGCCGCGCCAGCGTTTGGCGCTGGTTGCTGCGGCCGTGGCGGCCACGTCTCGACGTGAGGCATTTCGGCACTGTGAACGGTCATATCGTTACTCCAAACCTAGTTGAGCCTGTGCCAATGCGGGACAATGCTCCCGGCTTAAGTTAAGCGCAGCAAGGCCTGTGCCAGCTAACTGCGCGACGCGAGATTGCCGGGCTCAAGGCCAGGCGTTGATGGTGGGAATCGCTCCCCTTTGGTGGAGCTCGCAAAGCGGGCGCGGGCGAGGCGGGCAAGAAAGACGAGATTGCCGAGCAGATAGCGGCGCCACAGACGCGCCGGTTCGAGGATAAGGCGAAAGAGCCATTCAAGCCCGGCGCGGCGCATCACACGGGGAGCGCGCGGCACGGCGCCAGCGAGAAAATCGAACAGGGCGCCAACGCAGATCGCCAACTCGCAATTGAAGGCCGAGAAATGCTGTTCGACAAATTTTTCCTGGTCGGGATTGCCCAGCGCCACCAGCAGAAGATCGGCGCCGGAGGCGCGCACAGTTCGCAGAACGGCGGGTATGTCGGCAGGAGCAAAATATCCATGATGAAACCCGACGACGTCGTGCGGCCAGTCGCGCAGCTTCATCGCCGCCGCAGCCCGCTCAGCGATGCCCGGTCTGCCGCCCAACAGGAAGATACGGAAGCGATGGCGCGATGTGCTCAGATAACGTGGAACGAAATCCGTACCGTTGAGATTGGCGTTGAACCGCCGGCCAAAAAGAATACGAGCGGCGATATCGACCCCTATGCCATCGTTGAGAACCATGAAGCGGTTGAGGCAGGAGCGGAAATCGTGATCGCGCGCAGCGATATTGCTGCCATGGGCGTTGAGGAAGGCAAGCTTGACGCGGTGCCCCCTGCCGATTTCATCGTCAATGGTGGCGACCGCAGTTTCAGCGCGCGCGTTTACCACGCCAACGCCCATGATATTCAGACGGGCAATCGTCTCAGTATTTTCGTTCTGTGACCCGTTATGGTGTAAAAAATGTTGATTCATACCTATTCCTCACCCAATTCGTGCCGCGGTGACACAAAGCAATGCCCGCAGCGCTGCGCTGGTTAAGGATTTGCAAAGGATATACCGCCCGCCAGGTTCACTGTGCCACCGGGCCCTCTGAAGGATGATCAACCGGTGTTAAGGTAAAGATCGGGGACGGGCGGTGTCGATCATCGCACCGTACACTGGCGCTTTATGTCAGTTCAGCGTGACATGGGATTTTTGCGGGGTGCGCCGTTAACCGCCTCCCGTTTGTCGATCACCTGAAGCGCGATCTCAAGCAGGCGATTGCTTGCAATTTAATCGTATCAAGACTTTCTTCATCGCTTCGCCTTAATCTCAACTCCCCAAATGTTGTGAAGTGAGTACGGCGTGATGTCCACCACCGGGCTGGCCGATTCTTCGACCGTTGCGGCGCGGCTTGCTGAGTTCCGGGTTCTTGATGGGCTCAACCCGCGAGCTGTGCGGCAGGTGGCGCGCATGGGATCATGGCTTTGCCTGCCAGGCGGCCTTGAGCTTGCCCGCGAGGGCAGTCATGATCGTTCCCTCTTTTTCATTCTCTCCGGTACCATGAGCGTTCAGGTCAGCGATGGGCGCGGAGCGCTTGAATGCGTCGCCCATGTGCCCGCCGGCGAGACAGTCGGCGAAATGTCGCTCCTTTCGGATGAACCCCACAGCGCGCGGCTCATTGCCCATCGCGATTGCGAAATCTTCGTCCTGGGGCGTGATGCTTTCGAACGCATTGCCGCGCATCATCCACAGATCCTGCGCAATCTGTCGCTGCTGCTGATCGAGCGACTGCGCCGTACCACCTCGCGCGCCCTGCTGCATCCGCGCTGCCGCGCCATTGCGCTGCTTGGCGAAGGGCATGGTGACGAGGTCCACGATATCGCGATGCGGCTACTGCCGGCGCTGAGGACTCTCGGCCTGTCGGTCGAATGTCTTGATGCCTCCGCCCAGGGGCGTCCGGCTGAATGGTACCAGACCCTCGAAGCGCGCCACGACATTCTTCTTTATCTCGCCAGCGAGCAGGACACGGTATGGTGGCGGCAGGCTGAGCGTCAGGCTGACCGCATCATGCTGGTCGGCAAGGGGGAGCGGCCGCCACCGGGCAACAATGAAGTGCGTGCGCACAAGCCGGCTGACCGGATTGTGCTGGGCGATGACTTGATGCCCGTCGAGACGAGCGGTTTGCGGCCGGTTGCCGGGCTTCGCCATGTGGTGCGCCGCGGCGTCACACGCGATATCGACCGGTTGGCACGCCACCTTGCCGGGCGCGCTGTAGGGCTCGTACTGTCAGGGGGCGGCGCGCGCGGGTTTTCCCATGTGGGCGTCTATCGTGCGCTGACAGAAGCGGGCGTGCCGATTGATGCCATTGGCGGCACCAGCATGGGCGCGCTGATTGCGGCTGGAATTGCGCGCGAATGGGATGTCGCCGAACTCCAGGACCGGCTCAAGGCCGCCTTCGTCACCTCCAATCCGATTTCGGACTTCACCCTGCCGACCGTTTCGTTTTTTGGCGGGCGCAAGGTCCGCAGCCTGCTGGAGCGCAATTTCGGGCCGATCAAGATTGAAGACCTTGCCCTGCCCTATCTCTGCGTCACCGCTGATCTCACATCGGGCAGCGATGTGGCCCATCGCAGCGGTCTGCTCTCCGAGCGGCTGGCGGCAAGCGTCGCCCTGCCGGGGCTGCTGCCACCGGTTGTCATCGATGATCACATCCATGTCGATGGCGGCATCATGAACAATCTGCCGGTCGATCATATGCGCCGCCTCACCACTGGCCCGATCATCGCGGTCGACGTTTGCGGCGATACATCGCTGGGTGGCGCGCGCGGCACGGTCCCTGGCATCCTGTCGATCCTGGCGCGCACCGGCACTGTCGGCAATGAATGGCAGCGGCGCGAGGCAAGGCGCCAGGCAAGCATTCTCATCGAGCCCAGCGTGTCGATGGTGGGGTTTCGCGACTGGCCGCTTTTTGATCGCGCTGCGGCGATTGGCTATGAGACCACGTGCCGCAGCCTGGAGACATGTGCCGACAGCTTTGCCGCATTGACGGCGCTGGCCAACAAATCAGCGGCGTAAGCACCTCCCAGCCTGCATTGAAAACGTCACGTTTCACGCCTAGCCTTTTGCTGGAAGCGGCAGGGGGCACGACCAATGAAACTGATCACGACGGCATGGCTGGCCATCAGCACCATTGCATGCACCTTTGGGACGGCAGGGCATTTGTCCGCCCAGACCATTTTTCCGGTGGATCGCGCCCGCTTTCTCGTTGGCTCGCGGCTTGATGTCAAAATCGAGTTTCAGGGCGTGGTCACGGCCGATAAAATCAAGCTGTCGATCAATGGCGCGGACGCAGCCGGCGTTCTTGGCAAGCAAGGCCAGTTGATCGAGCGTGAAGATGGCGCTGAGCGCTCATCGCTTCTTTTTCGGGATGTGAGCCTTGCCAAGCCCGGTCGCTATACCGTGGAGGCCGGTGACGGCACGCTCAGCAGGCAGGTGATCTGGGAGGTCTACGACACGCCTGAGCCGCGCCGCGCCAAAAACGTGATCCTGTTCATCGGCGATGGTCTGTCGAATGCCCATCGTGTCGCGGCGCGCGTGCTCAGCCAAGGCATCCGGGAAGGGAAATATAACGGCAGGCTGGCGCTCGACACGATGCCGGCGACGGCGCTTGTCGCGACATCGGGTGTTGATTCCATCATTACCGATTCCGCCAATTCGATGCACGCCTACACAACGGGTCATAAATCCAGCACCAACGCGCTTGGTGTCTACGTCTCGCGCTCGCGATCGAACACCGATCATCCCAGGGTTGAGACCATCACCAGCCTTGTTCAGCGCCGGCTCGGCATGGCGGTTGGCATTGTAACGAACACCGAAATCGAGGACGCAACGCCCGCCGCCATGGTGGCCCATACCCGCCGGCGAGCCGATTACAATATCATCGTCCAGCAGATGTTCGAGGCCAAACCCGACGTCATCATGGGGGGCGGCAGCGCCAATTTCCTGCCGAAATCGACGCCCGGCTCACGGCGCAATGACGAGGAAGATTATATCGGGAAATTTCGTGCCGCCGGCTATGAGTATGTGGCAACGGCAACCGAGCTTGCCGCGCTCAGCACCAAACCCGACACCACGAAGCTGCTTGGTCTCTTCAACAGCGGCAACATGGACGGCGTGCTCGACCGGCGCTTCCTCAAGGGTGGATCGGTCAAGAAATTCCCCGACCAGCCCGATCTGACCGATCAGGTGCGTGCCGCCCTGTCGATCCTGGCGAAGAACGACAAGGGCTTCTTTCTCATGGTGGAGAGCGGCCTCATCGACAAATACACTCACGCGCTTGATATGGAGCGCGCCGTCTACGACACGATCATGCTGGATAATGCGGTGAAGATCGCCCGCGATTTTGCCGCGCCTCGCAACGATACGCTGATCCTGGTGCTCGCCGATCATACCCACCCGATCGGCATCGTCGGCGTCATGCATGATGACATGCAGGGCGCGCTGCCTAACGCGCCGTTGCGCGAGCGGCTGGGCGTCTACGCTCAGGCCGGATACCCCAATTATCCCGCTCCCGATGCGCAAGGCTATCCCGACCGCGTCGATGTGAGCCGCAGGCTGGCGATCTTCTCAGCCAGCATTCCTGATTATTACGAGACGTTCCGTCCCAAGCTGGATGGGCCTAACGCACCCTCGCTCGCCGGCGAGGGTGAAGGCGCGGCGTCGCGTGCCAACCCGAAATATGCCGACGCTCCGGGTGCGCTGCTGGTGCGCGGCAATCTGCCATCCAATGCCAATTCCGACGTGCACAGTGCCGAGGATTCGCTATTGTCAGCTGCAGGCCCCGGCAGCGAGCGGGTCCAAGGCTTTCTCGACAACACGGAAGTATTCGAAGTGATGGCGCGGGCGCTGGCGCTGGGCAAAACGCCCTGAAGACGGACATGCGGGAGCGGGCAGCGCTCCCGCTCAGTCGCGCAGCAATTCGTTGATCGACGTTTTGGAGCGGGTTTTTTCGTCAACCCGCTTGACGATCACCGCACAATAAAGCGACGGACCCCAATTCTCGCCCGGAAGCGCCTTGCCGGGAAGCGAGCCTGAGACCACGACCGAATAGGGCGGCACGCGGCCGATGTGGATTTCACCTGTCGTGCGATCCACGATCTTGGTGGAGGCTGAAATGAACACACCCATTGACAGAACGGAACCCTCGCCGACGATGACGCCCTCCACCACTTCCGAGCGGGCGCCGATGAAGCAATTATCCTCGATGATCGTCGGGTTGGCCTGCAATGGTTCGAGCACGCCGCCGATGCCGACGCCGCCCGACAGATGAACGTTCTTGCCGATCTGGGCGCAGGAGCCAACGGTTGCCCAGGTATCGACCATGGTGCCGCTGTCGACATAGGCGCCGACATTCACAAAACTTGGCATCAGCACGACGCTTGGCGCGATAAAAGCCGAGCGCCGCACCACCGCATTAGGGACGGCGCGGAAGCCGGCTGAAGAAAATTGTGCCGCATCCATCGAAGCGAATTTCGACGGCACCTTGTCCCACCAGCCGCCGCCGCCCGGCCCACCCGAGACCAGCGCATTGGGCGTCAGGCGGAAGGAGAGGAGAACGGCTTTCTTCAGCCATTGATGCACGAGCCAATCGCCATTGATCTTTTCAGCAACCCGCGCCTTGCCGCTGTCGAGTGCCTCCAGAGCGTGCTCGACAGCCTCGCGCACCTCGCCGGTCGTTTGCTCATTGATACTGGCGCGGTCGTCCCAGGCAGCGTCGATGATACGGCTTAATTCACTCATGGCATTCCCTCTTCCCAGCCGCTCTTTGCCTGCTTGAGCATGATGCGTCAATTACCCGCCGTACCGACAGGCTGATGGCGGTTCACCTGCTGTAGAAAACCCGCAAGATCGCTGGTGACATGATCGATATGGCGGCGCTCGGTATCGCCAACGATATTCCATTCGGCATGAACGGTTGGCGCGGCAATACCGGACGGGGTCACCAGGACGGTGCGCATGCCGAGCGCGTGCGGCACGGCGAGGTTATGCGCCAGGTCCTCGAACATGGCGGCGTGGACGGGATCAATGCCGTGGCGCGCCAGAAAGCGCTCATAGGCGTGCGGTTTCGGCTTGGGCGTGAAATCAGCGTCGGCGATGTCGAAAATATCGTCGAAATGCGACAGAATCTGCAGATGTGAGGCTATCGTCTCGGCATGGCGGCGTGAGCCATTGGTGAGGATGAACCGCCGTCCCGGCAGGCGCGACAAGGCAGCAGACAGAGCGGGCGCCGGCAGGATCGCTGAATGATCGATATCATGGACAAACGCAAGATAGGGCGCGGGGTCGATGCCATCGACCGTCATCAGCCCGTTCAGAGATGTCCCGTGCTGGCGATAATAATATTTCTGCAACTGACGGGCCGACATGCCATCGATGCCATGGAAATGCGCGATCC